>JAIDPG010000296.1 GCA_029062865.1 Oscillospiraceae bacterium | reverse complement strand
CGTCATCTGGGTATAAGAGACAGCTTGTAAATTATCGTAGTTTTTTCCCGCGGTTTTCCCCGCCGGAGGCGGGGAAAACCGCCATTAAATCAGCGTTCCCCGGAAATATTCTTCAGAAAGGAACTGAAATATGGCGGAATCTATTTTGATAACAGGCGGCGCGGCCAGCGGCAAGGCTCGGTTTGCCGTGCCCAGCTTCGCGGCGTTCGACAATGTGCTCTACCTGAGAGCAGGGGAGGATCTCGACCCGGACATTCTCCACCGAATTGAGTTCAGCACGCGGAAAAACAACGTGGCTTGGGAGATCGTGAAGCTTGTGGGCGCGGATCCCGCTTCGCAGGTCGGAGAGCACAAGTTCGTGATTTTCGACAGCATCTCCGCGTACACCAGGCTTGTTATGCGCGAGCTGTGCAGCGGCGACCCGGACGACCCCACGGAGCTTACCGAGGAGCTGAAAAAGCAGGTCGAAAAGAAGGTCATTGTCGACGTGCTGACGCTTCGTGACAAAATCGCGGAGAAGCACGGAAGCATCATTATCATCACGCTTGAAACGGGCTTCTCGATAAGACCCGCAAACCCCGCAATGGCGGCGTATCGCGACATTCTCGGGCGCGTTAATCAGCGCATCGCGAATTCCTGCGACGAGGCGTATTTCTCCGCAAGCGGAATACAGTTCAAGATAAGATAAATCCCAACGAAAATACTAAGAGTAATAAAGGAGCATTTTATGACATTTGAAGAATTCATTATGCAGGCGCGGGATCTCAACGCGTCGGATATTCACCTGACGGTCGGTGCGCCGACGGTTATACGCGTAAACGGCGAGCTCCAGAAGTATCAGGAGCTGTCGGATCAGGTCGTTCACAGAACGATCGTTTCGATTTTGTCCGCGGAGCAGGAGAAGCAGCTCACCGAGGGCAAGGACATCGACTTCTCGTTCGAGCTGAAAAACGGCGCGAGACAGCGTGTAAACGTATTTCATCAAGAAGGCAAGCTCGCGTGCGCTATTCGTCTTTTGAACTCCAAAATCCCCTCGATAAACAGCCTCGGAATGCCCGAGGCGGTGCTTGAGCTCGCGAAAAAGCGCAAGGGGCTCGTGCTTGTAACCGGACCCACGGGCGCGGGCAAATCCACGACGCTCGCGGCGATGCTCCAGTACATTAACGAGCATCGCGCGTGCCATATCATCACGATCGAGGATCCTATCGAGTATCGCTACACGCAGGTAAAGGCGACTATCCACCAGCGCGAGGTAGGGCGCGACGTTCTGTCGTTTGACTACGCGCTGCGCAGCGCGCTTCGTGAGGACCCCGACGTTATCCTTATCGGCGAGATGAGAGACTACGAGACGATTATGCTCGCGCTCACCGCGGCGGAAACCGGACACCTCGTATTCGGAACGCTCCACACGGCTTCCGCGGCGCAGACCGTAGACCGTATCATAGACGTTTGCCCCGTAGAGTCCAAGGAGCAGGTGCGCTCGCAGCTCTCGAACATGATCCAGGGCGTAATCTCGCAGTCGCTCGTGCCCACGGCGGACAACAAGAGCAGATGCGCTGCGGTTGAGATAATGCTCGGCACGGACGCTATCAAGAACCTTATCCGCTCCAACAAGGTCGCGCAAATGGAAAGCACGATGCAGGGCTCGACGCAGCAGGGAATGATAACCCTCTTCGACAGCCTCGCGAAGCTCTACAGAGCCGGCAAGATCTCCTACCAGACAGCCCTCGAATACTCCAACAACCCGACCGAAATGGAGAAGAAGCTCACAGGCTGATCCTGCAAAACAAAATAGACGCGTCCCCCGCCGAAGGCGGGGGATTTTGCGTTGTTATCAAATCTCTGACCTCTAAAACACCGCCGCCCCGCGATTGCTCACGGGGCGGCGGTGCTGGTTTGGTTGGTAATTATATGAAAAGAAAGGACATCAAAATTATTAAGCTTTTTAGCTTGAATTTATTATACCACGCCATTATGGCGATAATGTGCGGGGTTTGTGAACAGTTTGTGAAATTTTCACGTCAAGTTCACGCCGAACTTCCGAAGTATCGCCTGCATAAGCTCCCTCTCGATTTTATAGCATTTCGTCTTGCCCTTGAACTTGTCGTCCGTGTAGAACTCCAGCTGCAGATAAATCTCGCTGTAATCGTCGTTGAAGTGAAACACGCACAGCAGATAGCTGTCCTTAGCCGCGTAGTAATTCACGGGCGCGTACTCCAAAATCGTGTTGATATCAGCGCCGAGCTGCTCGTCGACACGCTCTATGGAAATCGGGTCGAACTGCACCTTTTTATTCCGCGGCAAAAGCTCCGCGCGCCGCTCCTCTTCGCTTTTGGCGTTCTTTTTGAATATGCCGAACAAAGCCATTTCGCATAACCTCTAATCGATTTCCCCGCACTTATACTTGGCGGGCTGAATTAAACAATACACTGTCATTATATCACAACCTCACAAAAATGTCAACACCCAAAAACTTTCCCGCAAGGGCTTGCATTTTCCGGGAGAATATGGTATAATGTAATGTGGCGAAGAATTTACTGATAACTAAAAAATAATAACCGGAAGGGAACGATATAATGAAGAAAATCAAGCTCACGCCGATCGTTTCGGCGTTGGGGATTATAGCAAGCGCGGTTGTGCGGTTTTTCGTGATCACACAGCACACGGAAATCTCAAACAACCCACTGAAGCGCTCGACGGGATTTCTGTTCCACGGCGACGAGCTGCTCTGGAACGGCTTATACTACGGCATAATAATTATCGCGGCGATCGCGGCGATAATCGCTGCTGTCGTCGACAGCAAGGGCGAAGCCGAGGAGCTTAAAGGCTCGGGGCTCGGCAAGGGCAGAACGATCCTTATCGGGCTGCTGATGATGGCGGCGGCGGTTTTCGCGGCGTATGACGGAAGAGCCGAAATGAGCGCCTTCTCCCCGACCGCGTTTCTGATAATTATAGACTTCGCGTTCGCTGTTCTGATGGCGGTGATCTCGTTTGTGACACTCTCAAACAAGCGCTTCACGCCCGTTATCGGCTATCTTTACTCGCTTGTCGGCGCGTTTTGCATCTGCCGCGGTATCTACTGCTTTATGAGCCGCATGGCGATAGCCACCGTGCCCGAATACGTGATACAAAGCCTCAGCCTTGTGACAATGGCGGTTTATTTCGTGATGCTCGCGCGGTTCCTTTCGGGGAATTCCGGAAAGCACACGCGCAAAGCGATGGGCTTCTGGGGAGTATCCGCGGTGTCGCTGACGTTCTCGTCGGCGCTCGGCGCGATAGCGGCGAAGTTTTTCGGCGCGGACGACATCAAGCCCTGCATAGTCTTTTCGGCGAACGACGCGGAGAATTACCGCCAAGCCAGAGCCGGCGCGGACGCGTACAATCTTGTTGTTACCCCGACGGTAGAGCTTGCGCTGGCGCTTATCGTTTTGGTCACGCTGATAATCGCTTTTACAAAGCCGAGCAGTTCGATTGATAATTGATGATTGGCGATGTACATTGCGCGGTAAGATTTGGAGGATTTGTGAAACTTACGAAATTATTACGCACCGCGGTGGCGGCAGCGCTAACGCTAACGCTCGCGGGCTGTTCGATGTCGGTCTCCGTGGAGACGCTTCTCTCCCCGCCGACTCTCTCCGCGGAGCAGGAGGAGATCTACCGCGAGCTTGAAAAGAGCGTCGGGCGGAATATCAAGCTGAAATACCCGCGCGGCGGCGATTTTCGCTCGGCGTTCGTTGTTCGCGATATCGACGGCGATGACGGCGATGAAGCGCTCGTGTTTTACGAGAGCAGCGACATAAGATCGGGCGACAGCGCCCTGCGGCTGAAATTCCTCGATAAGAGAAACGACAAGTGGGAGGCGGCGTTCGACCTTGCGTGCCCCGGCAACGAGATAGACAGCGTTGCGTTTGAGAATTTAGGCGGCGATGAATACGGTCTGCGCATAATTTTGAGCTACACGCTGCTGAACCAGACCGAAAAAGCCGTCTCTGTATTAAAATACGTCGACGGCGCACCGATAGAGCTCCTTTCGTCGACGTGCTCCTGCCTTGAAGTGACTGATCTGAACCGGGACGGGCAAAACGAGCTTGTGATCGTCACCTCCAACAAGGAGCAGAAAACCGCCGCGGCTCTGATGTACGCCGAGGACGGCGAGAGTATGCGCCTGATCTCCAGCGCGTCGCTTCGCGGCGGCGCTTCGGAGTATCTTCGCGTAACTATAGGCGACGTAAACCCCGACACTCCCGCGCTGTTTTTCGATTACTCGATGGGCGGCGGGCAGTCGGGCACGGACGTGGTTTATTGCTACGGCAACGGCTTGTTCTCCCCGACGAATAACGCGGATAAAATAACGCGCCGCGTTAATGATTATACAGCCGAGGTTTACAGCTTCGACATAGACGGCGACGACGTTGTGGAGATCCCCGCGACGGAGCCGCTGCCCGGCTATGAAAGCTCCCCCGCGAACAGCCGGCTTTGCGCCGTGCGGTGGTACAACGTCAAAAACGACAGCTTTGTCGAAAGCGCTTACAGCTATTATTCGGGGAAGTTCGGCTATTCGCTGATGTTTCCGGAGCGGTGGATAGGGAACGTTACGGCGATTGCGGAGCATAATTCAAACAGTGTTCTCTTTATCGCTTATGATTCCGAAACGGGACTGAAAGCGACATCGGGCAACATGATAATGCGAATTCGAGTGGTGGAGAAGAGCGAGGAAACAAGCGAACCCGAAGAAGAACCCTTCGCCGAAACGGACGAGCTGATGTTCTTCTGCGATACGCTGAACTCGCCGGAAATGACACTCTCCGCAAGCGAGCTGGAGGACAGTTTTGTAATTCTGGAGTAATTCCCAAGACGCATTAAGGGGCGTTCCGAGCCTATCAGCCTACCCAAGACGCATTACAGGCGCGTTCCGAGCTTGTAAACCTACCCCAGCCAAGTGGGGCAGAAAAAGCGCCTACTAAGGTGGAGTGAGCGAAGCGAACGGAACCTTAGTAGGCGGCTAGGCGAACGAAGTGAGCCGGTTTTCTGCGACTTTAAAAAATAAGGAGACTGATTTATGAAACGTATCCTAGTAGTAGAAGACGAGGACAGCATCCGCGACTTTGAGGTTATAAATCTCCGCCGCGCGGGCTATGACGTTACGGACGTCGCAAGCGGCGAGGAGGCTGTGGCGGAGTATGGCAAGCAGGGCGGCAATTTCGACATCGCGCTGCTGGATATAATGATGCCGGGCATGGACGGCTTTTCGCTGTGCCGCTGGATCCGCGAGCAGTCAAGCGATATTGGGATCATAATGCTCTCGGCGAAGAGCCAGGAAATGGACAAGGTGAACTGCCTTATGATCGGCGCGGACGATTACGTCACGAAGCCGTTCTCGCCGTCGGAGCTTGTCGCGAGAGTGGACGCTATCTATCGCCGCGTGAGCCTTAACCGTTCTCAAAGAGAGGAGCCGAAGGCGATCACAAGCGGACCGTTTACGCTGGATTATCAGAGCAGAATGATCTACAACCGCGGCAAGCCTATTGATCTTACGCAAATTGAATACCATATTCTGGAATTCCTGATGAAGAACCGCAACACCCCCGTTGACAGAACGACGCTTTTAAAGCACATCTGGGGCGACAGCTACGTCGGCGAGGACAAGGTTATCGACGTGAACATCAGGCGTCTTCGCATGAAAATCGAGGAGGACCCCTCAACGCCGAAGTATATCCAGACGGTCTGGGGCTTCGGGTACAAGTGGAACGGATAGCCGACGGCACGGTAAAGCCGGCTAAAGTAAACATTCGGTAGATAAAGGAGCGTCGTAGTATAAAAAAATGGAAGAAGAGGTTAAGGCAATTCAGGCAAGCAGCCACTCGCTGGGGCAGCGCTCTATTGCCACGCGGTGGATGGTGAATACGCTTTCCGTGGCGGCGGTGCTGCTGGTCGTCGTGAATATCTGCATTTATTACTTTACAAGGCAGTATTATTACGGCTCCGCGGAGAGCTATGTCGTGTCGGAGGCGAACGCGTCGCAGACGATCCTCGCAAGGCTTTACGACGACCTCTCGTCAAACTTCTCGTCGGAGGTAAGAAATATTGTTGAGAGCTTCAACAAAAAGGAGCAAATGGAGCTGATGTCGATCAACAAGGACGGCGTTGTAACGCTGACCTCAAGCGGCTTTAAGCCGAACGACGAGTATCTTATGCCCGATTACGAGAAGGCTCTGGTCAGCGACAACGGCGTGGGAGTTTACCTCGGGCGGGACGGCGGCAAAAATATCCTCGCCGTCACGACGATTATTTCCCGTCCAAGCGCGAGCTACAGTGCGCTGCGATTTGTCACAAGCCTTGAGAAAATCGACAGCCAGATCGGCGGGATCATGCTCACTTCGTTAATCGTAAGCGTTTTTATACTCTTAGTTGTAGCGCTTACGGGCGTTTATTTCGTTAAATCCATAGTTGTGCCGATTACGAGAATAGGCGGCACGGCGAAGAAGTTCGCAAAGGGAGACTTCTCCGAGCGAATCCCCGTGACAAGCCACGACGAGATAGGGCAGTTGTCGCGCGCGTTCAACGAAATGGCGGACGAGCTCGAAAACTCGGAGCAGATAAAAAACGACTTCATAAGCTCGGTTTCACACGAGCTGAGAACTCCGCTTACAGCGATAAAGGGCTGGAGCGAGACGTTGGAGGCGGGCTACGACCCCGAGTCGTTCCAGAAGGGAATGAAGGTGATCACGGGAGAAACCAAGCGCCTTGAGGGAATGGTCGAGGAGCTTCTCGATTTCTCGCGAATACAAAGCGGGCATTTTTCGTTTCAGATGACGACATTGGATCTGATTGCGGAGCTTGAGGACGCGCTTCTGATTTATATCGACAAATCCAAAAAGGAGAATATAAAGCTTTCGTACAACGAGCCGGAGTTCATGGCGGCGGTCGTCGGCGATAAAAACAGGCTGCGACAGGTGTTTATAAACATCATTGACAACGCGCTGAAATACACCGAGCCGGGCGGCGCTATCGACATTATCGCCGAAAAGAACGACGACGCGGTTATCGTGTCCGTAAGCGACACGGGTGCGGGCATCGCCCCGGAGGATCTGCCTAAGGTCAAGACGAAGTTCTACAAGGCGAACAAGACAAAGCACGGCTCGGGAATAGGGCTCGCGGTCGCGGACGAGATAGTTCTCCGCCACGGCGGCACGCTTGACATAGAAAGCGAGCTCGGCAAGGGAACTACAGTGACGATAATTCTTCCTCTTAAGGCAAGCTGACTGACATCGTTTTCCCCCCGCCGGGGCGGGAAATATCGAAAAAAAGATACATCACGTTTTCCCCGCAGCGGAAAACAGTGAATACAAGGAGACATAATCTTGAGCAAAAACAAAAACAAACCGCTCGATACGGGCAAGAAAACCACCGTCGGAGGGCAGGCGCTTATCGAGGGCGTGATGATGAAGGGCGTTTCCGTGGGCGCGATGGCAGTCCGCAAAAAGGACGGCGAGATCTATACGGAGACGTGGGAGATCCCCGAAAAGCGCTGGTACAACAAGGCGCTGTTTATTCGCGGCTGCTTCAACTTCGTGCAGTCGCTGAAGGAGGGCTACACTTGCATGAACAAGTCCGCGGAGATAAGCGAGGAAGGCGACGACGAGGACGAAGAGCCTACGAAGCTCGACCTGTGGCTCGACAAGCACGTCGGGGAAAAGGGCGTTGAGGCGATTGTCGGCGTGATCTCGTTTTTGATGGTCGTCGCGATGCTCGCGGTGTTTTTCTTCGTGCCGAGCTTTCTGTTTTCGCTTATCGAGGGCGCGGTGGAAGCCGACATATCAATGTGGAAAGCGACGTTTGAGGGCGTGGTGAAGCTGCTGCTCTTTATCGCGTATATGGCGCTTATCGCGCAGATGAAGATGATGAAGCGCGTCTACGAATACCACGGCGCGGAGCACAAAACGATAGCGTGCTACGAAGCGGGTAAGGAGCTCACGGTAGAAAACATCAAGCCGATGTGCCGCTTTCACCCGCGCTGCGGAACGAGCTTTATTATAATCACGCTGATTGTAAGCATTATTGTAACGTCGATCGTCCCGATAAACCCCGCCGAATGGTGGAGCATTGAGAACAAGGCGCTTGGGGCGCTGCTGCGCGTGCTGTTAAAGCTCCCGCTGCTGCCGTTTGAGGTGGGGATCTCCTATGAGCTGATAAGGCTCGCGGGGAAGTACTCCAATCCGATAACAAAATTCTTCAGCGCACCGGGCTTATGGATGCAAAGGCTGACCACCCGAGAGCCCGACGAAAAGCAGATAGAGTGCGCGATAGCGGCGGTGATTCCGTGTCTGCCGAAAGAGGGAGAGAACGACAACTGGTAACTGGAAGCAAGAGGCAAGAGGCAAGATTTGACAATTAGAGAACTATATAGCAAGACCAAATCCACGCTGAGAAACGCCGCGATTGAATTCCCGGACTTTGAGGCGGATCAGCTTCTGAAAAGCGTCGGCATTGAAAAAACCACGCTGATAACGGAGCCCGGGCGCGAGGTCGGCGAAAACATTTCCCGGGAAATAAGCTCGCTTGTCGAGCGGCGGCTTCGCGGCGAGCCGCTTCAATATCTCGTCGGGGAGTGGGAGTTTTACGGGCTTCCGTTCAAGGTCGGCGAGGGCGTGCTTATCCCGAGGCAGGACACCGAAACGCTTGTCGAGCTGGCGCTGGATTTCTTGAAAGGGCGCGATATAAAAGCCCGAAGAACAGTTGACCTGTGCTCCGGCACGGGCTGTATCGGCATAACGCTCGCGAAGCTCACGGGAGCGAATGTGCTGTGCGTCGAGATGTACTACGCGGCGGAACAATACTTGCGGCAGAATATCAAGCTGAACGGCGTTGAGGTGAGCGTCTCAATGGAGGACGCTTGCAGCGAGGATATAC
>JAIDPG010000295.1 GCA_029062865.1 Oscillospiraceae bacterium | reverse complement strand
GTTCAAAGCTCCTATCACCGATGCTTTAAGATATAATTATAGCATACGCGAAATTAAAAATAAAGGGCTTTTTGATAAAAAATGTTCCACGTGGAACATTTTCGGCAAAATTACACAAAATGTTCCACGTGGAACTATGGGTTTTTTCTTCGCTGAACCTTAGATGAATCTAACGAAAGAGTTTCCGCCCGCCTGCGGCGGGCGGAGACATGGGAACAAGATTTTTTCTACTGTCATCAGATGTTTATCGGGAATTTGATCGTGTATTCGTAGTAGAAATCGGACTTTTCCGCCGAAACCTCGCACGGTATTTTGTCCTCGCGAATCCGCTTCAGAAGCTGATTGAGCGAGTTCATATAGAGCCGTGCGGGGGCTTTCAGGTCGATTTTGGCGCGGCGCTTCTGCGAAGCGTTTTCCTTGCCGAGCGTCTCCTCGACAAGGTGCTCGGTCTGCTCGAGATTCAAACCCTTTGAGACAACGCGCTCGATGAGCCATAGCCGCGTCGCGGCGTTGTCGACTCTGATGATCGCGCGGGCTTGGCGCTCGGAGAGGTTTCCCATAAGCAGCAAGCGCCGCTCGGAATCCCCGAAGCGCAGCAGCCGCAGCTTGTTCGCGATCGTCGACTGAGCTTTTCCGAGGCGCTTCGCCGCCTCCTCCTGCGTGAGCCCGTAATATGTGATGAGCTTCTCGATGCCGAGCGCCTCCTCGAAATAGCTCAGATCCTTGCGCTGAATGTTCTCTATCAGCGCCAGCACCGCCGACTGTTCATCGTCGACGGACATCACTATGCACGGAACCTCCGAAAGCCCCGCGAGCTTCGCGGCGCGTGTTCGGCGCTCGCCGCTGATTATCTCGTAGACCGCGCCGCTTTTCCGCACGCAGATCGGCTGCAAAATGCCGTTTTCGGCAATGCTCCGCGCAAGGGAGTGCAGCTCCTCCTCGCTGAATTCCCGCCGCGGCTGCGCCTTGTTCGGGATAATTTCGCTTATCGAAAGCATAACGATTTGTCCCGTGATTTTATCCTTTGGCTTGAAAAAAGTACTCATATTACCCTCCGTTTTTTCTTTATTGTAACACACGAAAGGCAATATTTCCACGGGAAATTATCGACTTTTCCCGACGTAAAGCGCCAAACGCCGACAAGAAAACCCGCTTTACAGCGGGCTTTTTGAGATATTCGCGTAGCTTCTCGGGTATTTTGTCGGTGTTTGCGATATTTTTTTGACAACGCAGACGCGTCTGTCGTCGCCGTTTGGGAGCTTGTAATCCTTGATTTCGAGGGTTTTCCCGCCGAGCTTGGATATAGCG
>JAIDPG010000294.1 GCA_029062865.1 Oscillospiraceae bacterium | reverse complement strand
ATGCTGTGACCCATAAGGAAGTGCGGGATATTCGGGAAGCGCTCGTCCAGCAAGGTTTTCATTCGGTGAAGATCCCGCGCCATGTCAATGTAGCCGCGCTCCTGCCCGAAATAGCCGAGCGTCGTCTCGTTGAGGAGCGAGTTTCCGTGACCAAGATGATCGTTGCCCGCGAGTACGATCCCGTTTTCGCAGAGGAACTCCGCGAAGCCCTCATACCGCTCGATATACTCGCACATTCCGTGCGACAGCATCACGACGGCTTTCGGGTTTTCGGGCTCGTAAATGTAAAAGCGAATATCGCAAAAGCCGCCCGCGCTGGGGAAATGACCCGTTGTTTTCTTCATAATTTCTGCTCCTTTAGGTAATATTAGTGTGATAAATTACAGTAAGTAATTAGCTAGAGTGTTTTCCCCGCCTCCGGTGGGGAAAACACTCATTGGAAAGATACGGTGTGAATAGTTACTTTTGAATCTGCGCTCCGTGTTATCCTATATTATTCCCGCCGGTGCGCGGAAAATACTTACAGATTTCCCCCTCTTTTGAAGGGGGAATTTGTTATACAAATTGACAAAATGCGCCGTAATTATACAGCACGTTAATCTTCCATAGAGAACGTATAGCTCGTCGCGGAGGAGAACTCCTCGCCTGCTTTCAGCACGCAGGACGGGAACTGCGGCTTGTTGGGCGTGTCGGGGCTGAACTGCGTTTCGAGGCACAAGCCGCCGAACTTCGGGTAGACGCTGCCGCCCTTGCCCTTTTCGTTGTTGAGCCCGATCGACACGTACATCTGCATCGCGGGCATATCGGTCGTGACGGTCATCACGCGCCCGGTATCCGGCTCGCGGACTACCGCGGCGGTGCGTGTTTCCCGGTTGTCGCCGAGTATGAAGTTGTGGTCGTAGCCGTTCGGGAGCTTTCCGTTGTCCATATCCGTGCGGACGCTCTTCGGCTCGGTGAAATCGAACGGCGTGCCGGATACGTCGGCGAGCTCGCCCGTCGGGATAAGCCCCGCGTCAACGGGCGTGTACTGCTTTGAGTTCAGCCAGACAACGTGGTCAAGGATAGTTCCGCTGCCATCTCCTTTTAGGTTAAAGTAAGAATGATTTGTGAAATTTATAACCGTGTCGTCGGTGGAAGTCGCGTTGTATTCGATCTTCACGCCGTTCGGAAGCAGCGTGTATTTCACGGAAAGAGTAAGCGTACCGGGGAAGTGCTCCTCGCCGCTCGGGCTTACGTACTTGAAAATGACGAACGGCTCCTCGCCGTCGCGGAGCTCCTCGACCGTCCAGACGCGCTTGTGATAGCCGTACTCGCCGCCGTGGAGCGTGTTGCCTCCGTTGTTGTCGAACAGCTTGTACTCCTGTCCGTTAAGCGAGAACGTCGCGCCGCCTATGCGGTTCGCGAAACGCCCTATCGAAGCTCCAAAGCAGCTGTCGCCCTTGACGTACTCCTCCAGCGTATCATAGCCCAGCACAACGTCCGCGGTTTTGCCCTCCTTGTCGGGAACTAAAAGCGACTGCATTGCCGCGCCGAAATTCGTAAACGACGCGGAATACCCCAACGTGTTGCGAAGCGTCACGAGATAGCAGCGATAGCCGAGATGATAGCCGTATTCTTTCCATTCAATACTCATATATTTTCCCCCTTATAGTTGTTAGTTTAATAGTTGCTAGCAGTTAGTACGGATAGGTTAATATTTATCCGGATCCATTCTCACCGTGCGCGTCACGGGCTGCATTGTCGCCTTTTTGATCGGCGCGCCGACAGGCGCGGAAGAACCTTTGTCGTCGTCCGGAAGGCTTATCGTGGGCTTCGGCGCGGGCTTGGGAGCCGACGCGGGAGCGGGCTTTGCAGCCGCCGCGGGTTTGTTGTCGTCCGGGAGCTCGATTTTGACCGCGGGCTTGGTCGCGGGTTTAGCCGTGCTTACGGGCTTTGCCGCGGGCTTAGGTGCGGGAGCCGCGGGCTTGTTATCGTCGGGGAGCTCGATTTTCGGAGCGGGCTTGGAAGCGGGCTTCGGCGCGGACGCGGGCGCAGGTTTGGGAGTGAACTTCTGCTCGGGCTTCGCTTCGGGCTTAGCCGGCTGCGCCGCGGGAGCGGGCTCGTAATTCGGCGCGGACTTCGGAGCAGTCACATTCCGAAGGTCGCGCTCGTCAACCTTGAAGTGGCTTATCGTCTTCGCGAGCATCGCCGACTGCGACGCGAGCGTGTTGGACGACATCTCGGCATCCTGCGCGGCGGTGTTCACCTGCATAACGGACGCGGAAATTCTGTCCATACCCTCGATAGTGTGCTGGATCGACTCCGCCTGCTCGGTGGAGGCTCTCGCGATCTCCTCTACGACCGCGGCGGATTCGTTTGCCTTTTCCGCCATCATGCCGAGCATCTCGGCAGACTCGTTCGCGATGACCATGCCGTGCTCGACCGCCTTAAGCGACGTTTCGATAAGCTTTGTCGTGGATTTCGCCGCCTCGGCGGTTTTTCCCGCGAGGCTGCCGACCTCGCCCGCGACAACGGCGAAGCCCTTGCCCGCCGCGCCCGCGCGCGCCGCCTCGATCGAGGCGTTCAGCGAAAGTATGTTGGTCTGGAACGAAATATCCTGGATCGTCTTGATGATGTTCGCGATCTTTGCGGAGGTGGCGTTGATCTCCTTCATCGCGGAGAGCATATCCATCATCTTCTCGTTGCCCTCGTTGATCGCCGCGACGGACTTGTCCGTGAGATCCTTCGCCAGCGCCGCCTTTTCGGTGCTGGTGTTTATCTGGTCGTGAACGCGGTTGAGGCTCGCGCTGAGCTCACTTACCGTGTCGGAGCCCTCGCGCGCCGCCTGCGACAGCACAGCGGAGTTGGAGCTCATCTGCGTGGAGCTGTTGGAAACCTCGCGCCCTGCCGCGTCGACATTCGCGACGACGGTCTTCATCGAGTCCACAATGCCCTCAAGCGCAGTCTTTACGGGCAGGAAATCGCCGTTGTACTGCGCCGTGGGCTTAACCTTCAGATTATCGCGGGCTATCTCCTCCGCGGTTACGCGAATGTCGCCGATTATGTTGCGGGTGCTGTCCGCGAGGTTGTTCACCGAGGACGCAAGCACACCGAGATCGTTGTCGGAGTTTATGTCAAGGCGCTCGCCGGAAAGATTTCCGCCCGCCATATCGATGATCTTGGCGCGGATCTTGTCAAGCGGCGTGGTGATCACCTTTGAGAAGAAGATGTTCATAACAACGATCATTATCGCCAAGAGCACGATAAGCACGACGTTCGCCCAGAACGACGCGATAAGCCCGCTGTAATACTCGCCCGACGGCGAGCCGACAACAAGCGTGTTGCTCGTTCCCTCAATAGCCTTTGCCGCGTAACATCTGCGCACGCCTGCGCCGCCGACCGCCTGCGGGTAATAGCTCGTCTGCCCCGATTTCTGGACATAAGCGGCATAGCTCGAAAGCCCATTGCCGCTCATAAAATACGCGGCGAGCACCTTGCCGGACTGGTCAACGATTATCGTATCGCAGGAATTGCCCTTAAACATATTCGCCAAATCATCGGGCGCGAGGTCGCTGATCTGGATGCCGAGATACTCCGCTGTATTCTCCATCTGAGCATACGCGCCGCCGAGGTTGTCGCTCAGCATATTTGTGACGTTTTTCTCCGCCAGCTTCGCCTGCGCAATCATTCCAATCACGACGTTCAAGATAATCATCGCCATTAGAATGAGCGTGATAAGCAGCATTGTGCCCTTTACGGATTTCTTCATTTCCTTTATAGATTCCTGAGCCATTAAGATCCTTCTTTCCTTTTATTGAATGAATTCGCGCAAAAACCGCCGTATTATTTCATAAAATTCAGACTTTCCGCACAACATCTTCAATTGCCGGATAATCCAAACCACCATTTATAGAATAACATATTTTAAGGGAAATGTCAATAGCTTTGTAAGCTTTCGGTTTATTTTTTTCGGCTCTGATGACAGAGCTTACGGCATTGACGTTATTTGTTTTAAACTAAATCAGCCCTTGATATTACAGTTTGGCAGCTTGCTTTTCAAGCTTTCAATGTCGCTGTCGCCGATTTGATTGTCCCACAACCACAATTCTTCCAAATTGGTAAGCTTCGCCAGCGGCGTTATATCCCTAATTTGATTTTGATACAAATACAGCTGCGTCAAATCGGTAAGCTCTGCCAACGGCGTTATATCGCTTATTTGATTGTCGCCCAAATTCAAATATGTCAAATCGGTAAGCTTTGCCAATGGCGTTATATCACTTATTTTAGTGCCGCCCAACATCAATTGCTTTAAGCCGGTAAGATTTGCCAACGGCGTTATATCGCTTATTTGATTGTCGGTCAAACCCAAAGACGCCAAATCGGTAAGCTTTTCCAACGGCGTTATATCGCTGATTTTATTGAGCTGTAAATCCAAATTCGTCAAATTGGTAAGATTTGCCAGCGGAGTTATATCACTGATTTGATTTTGGGACAAATTCAAATGTGTCAAATTGGTGAGCTTTTCCAGCGGCGTTATATCGCTGATTTGATTTTTAAACAAATTCAACCGCGTCAAATTGGTAAGCTTTTCCAGCGGCGTTATATCGCTTATTTGAGCGTCCCACAACCACAATTCTTTCAAATTGGTAAGCTCTGCAATCTCTATCAATTGATCGTTGCTTATTACACTGTTGTTCAATTTCAACTCTGTTGTTGTGGCGACGTCATATTTCACGCCCAATATCGTCACCGTCTTTGGCGCGGAGTTCCTGTTCAGCAGGATAAATCCCCCGCCGATAAGCAATACCGACAGAATCACAATTGTAACGATAAGCCCGAGCGGGCGTTTGCGCGAAGCAGCCGGCTGAGCATAATTTGCAGCCGGAACGACCGACGTCGGGACTTGCGCCGCCTCAACGGGCGCGGGGGGGATGTTCCCGCGAGGCGTTCCGCATTCGGTGCAGAACATTGCGCCGTCAGGCAGCTGTGTGCCGCATTTTTCACAATACATAATCAAATCTCCTCATTAATTGTTTTTTAATGCAATACCGCACAATTACCGTCCATAGGGCAGTAATTGTGCGGTATCTTTATGAATTGACCTGCTGAAATGCTTCTTGTTCCTCTTTGACCTCAAGCTCCACGTCCTTGGCGTGTTCGGCTTGGATAGCGGGGTCGTAGGAGAGCATCGGCTCGACTTCCTTGCGCTTTATGCGGCGGTCGACGTAGTTCTTGGTGATCTTTATTACGACGGGCAGCAGCGCCAGCACGCCGATAAGGTTCGGCACCATCATCAGCCCGTTGAACGTGTCGGAAATATCCCAAGCAAGCGAGCTTGTCATAACCGCGCCGCTGATTATCATCAGCACGAAGATGATTTTGTAGACCTTCGCCGCCTTTGTGCCGAACAGATACTCAAACGACTTCGAGCCGTAGTGCGACCAGCCGACGACCGTTGTGAACGCGAACAGCAAAAGCGCCACGCTTACGAAAATCGTGCCGAACTGCCCGAAATACTTGCCGAAGCTCTCTGCGACGAGCGTCGCGTCGACGGTGTCCTCGGCTACAGCGCCCGTCGCGAGGTCGATTTTGCCGCTTGAAAGAACAACGACCGCGGTCATCGTGCAGACAACCATAGTGTCCGCGAAGACCTCGAAAATTCCCCACATACCCTGCTTCACGGGCTCGCGGACGTTTGACGCGCTATGTACCATTACGGACGAACCAAGACCCGCCTCATTCGAGAACACGCCGCGCTTGCAGCCCTGCGTGATTATCGTCTTGATAGCCACGCCCGCCGCGCCTCCAGCAACAGCCTTGATGCCGAACGCGAACTTGAAAATGCTGCCGAAGATAGCGCCGAGGTTGGTGATGTTCGCGAAGAATATGATAAGGCAGCCAAGCACATAAGCCACCGCCATAAACGGCACGACTTTTTCCGCGAAGGACGCGATGCGCTGAAGTCCGCCGAGAATGATCAGCCCGCCGAGTATCATAAGCACAACGCCGATTATTACGTGCATCCACTTGATGTCGGTGCTGCCGATAGTGCCGAGGTCGAGGCTCGCGGGGAGAACGTTGTCGATATTGATGACGATCTTGTTGATCTGCCCCATATTGCCGATACCGAAGCTCGCCAGAACCGCGAACGCCGAGAAAATGCACGCGAGCACTCTGCCGATGATCTTGCAGCCCTTATAGCCGCCCAGACCGTCCTGGAGATAGTACATCGCGCCGCCGCTCCACTCGCCCTCGGAGTTCTTGCGGCGATAGTAAATGCCGAGAATATTCTCGGAGAAGTTCGTCATCATACCGAAAAACGCCGCGATCCACATCCAGAAAACCGCGCCGGGCCCGCCGATGACGATAGCCGAAGCCACGCCCGCGATATTGCCCGTGCCTATCGTCGCGGCAAGCGCGGTGCAAAGCGCCTGGAACTGCGACACAGAGCCGCTTTCCTTATTCTTGCGCGCCTTGCTCTTCTTCGAGAACAAGCCGCCTATCGTGTTCATCCACCAAGTCTTTAAGTGAGAGACCTGAAAAAACTTTGTCGCGCACGTGAGGATAACGCCCGCGCCGATAAGCAGGATAAGCCCCATATTCGTCCAGACGAACGTGCCTATCTTGTCGTTTACGTAAGCGATTTTCTCCGCCGCTGTAAGCGTTTCCCAAGCCGCCGACTCGCTTAATGTGACTGTCAAAAAATTCATACAATTCACCTCAAAAAAATTAAATACACTTTAATTATAACATATATCCGTGACAATTTCAAGGGCTTTTTGATTTTTTCGGGAGCGAGCGCAAAAACGGGAGCGTTTTACTATTTTAAATAGCTATTGACAAAACGGCGGGTTTTGGGTTATAATAAAAAGATAGGAGATTTATTCCGCGGTTTTCGCCGAGGATTTTCAAATAACTCAAAAGGAGATTTCAATATGAGAAGAACCAAAATCGTATGCACCCTGGGTCCGGCGACGCAGACAGATGAAATTCTGCGCTTACTTATTGAGAACGGCATGAACGTCGCGCGGCAGAACTTTTCGCACGGCACTCACGAGAGCCACAAGGCGACGCACGACCAGATAGTCCGCGTGGCAAAGGAGCTCGGCAGACCCGTCGCGACGCTGCTTGACACCAAAGGTCCGGAGGTTCGGCTGAAGAAGTTCAGGAACGACGAGAAGGTCGAGATAAAGACAGGCGACACGTTTGTGCTTACTACCGCGGACGTCGAGGGCGACAACACGCGCGTTTCGATCACTTACAAGAACCTGCCGAACGATATTTCGGTCGGAACAAGAATACTCATCGACGACGGCAATGTGGCGGTGCGGTGCTCGGATATTATCAGAAACGCCGACGGCACGGCGGATATTGTCTGCTCGGTAGTTGAGGGCGGCGTGCTCTCAAACAACAAGGGCGTGAATATCCCCGGCGTGAAGCTCTCGATGCCGTATCTTTCCGAAGTCGACATCTCAGACATTCGCTTCGCGGCACAAGAGGGCTTTGACTTCATCGCGGCAAGCTTTGTGACGTGCGCCGAGGACGTTCTCGATGTGCGGAAGATACTCGAAGAGGAAGGCAGACCCGACATCCGCATAATCGCGAAGATCGAGAACGGCGAAGGCGTGAAGAATATCGACGAGATCCTGCGCGTTTCGGACGGGCTTATGGTCGCGCGCGGCGATATGGGCGTGGAAATTCCGTTTGAGGAGATCCCGCAGATACAGAAAATGATAATCAAAAAGGGATATAACTCGAACAAGCAGGTCATCACCGCGACGCAGATGCTCGAGAGCATGATACACAACCCGCGCCCGACAAGAGCGGAGACGACGGATGTCGCGAACGCGATTTACGACGGCACGAGCGCGATTATGCTCTCCGGCGAGACCGCCGCGGGCAAGCACCCCGTAGAAGCGGTGAAAACAATGGCGCTTATCGCGGAGACGACCGAAAAGGCGATTGATTACAAGGCGCGGTTCTACGGCTTGGATACACCCGCGGAGGCTAACGTTTCGTCGGCGATCTCGCACGCGACTGTCGCGGCGGCAATGGATCTCGGCGCGACGGCGATAATCACGGTAACGAAAACGGGAACGACCGCGCGTATGTTAGCGCGCTTCCGCCCGGAGTGCCCGATAATTTCTTGTACCACCAGCGAGGTCGCGTGGCGGCAGACCGCGCTTTCGTGGGGAGTTATCCCGCTTATGGCGGAGGAGATGATGACGAATACCGATGATCTTATTCATCACGCGGTGTCGAGGGCGGTAGACGCGGGGCTTCTCGCGAACGGCGACCTCACGGTAATAACCGCGGGCGTGCCGCTCGGCGTTTCGGGAACGACTAATCTTATGAAGGTGCATATCGTCGGAGACGTGCTTGTCAAGGGAAAGGGCGTGACGAAAGGGAGCGTCACCGCGCCGATCTGCGTCGCGCAAAACGAGGAGGAGGCGCTGGAGCGGTTCCAGTCGGGGCAGATCTTGGTGATCCGCAAAACGTCGAACAAGCTGCTGTCCGTGCTGAAAACGGCGGCGGGGATCATCACCGAGGAGGACGGCGCGGACAGTCACGCTGCGATAGTCGGAATGACGCTGGATATTCCCGTAATTGTAGGAGCGGAAAACGCCGCGCAAATTCTTCGGAGCGGCACGGCGGTGACTATCGACGCGGATAAAGGCATAGTTTCTTCCGGGAACGAATAAAATACAATCAAAAAACAACGTTACGGCGGCGCATTAAAGCGCGTTGCCCCCGAACTACTCCCGAAAGAGCTGTCAAGGCGGCTTCACTAATTATAATCGTTATGTTGCGTCGGGAAAGTGGGGGAACAACCCCGACGCAACATAACGAAAAAAGATAGTGGAATCCGCCCTGACACAACTCATCGAGCAAATTAAAAGCTCGCAGTGGAGCGGAAAGCAGCATACGGTAACGGAATTTTGAAATTAAATAAAAATAAAAATTTAAATAAGGGGGATTTTATATGTGTGGCATAGTTGGATATCTTGGGGCTCGTGACTGCACCTCCGTTCTTATGGACGGTCTGGAAAAGCTGGAGTATCGCGGGTATGACAGCGCGGGGATCGCGGTATTTGAGGGCGCGGAGATAAAGACGGTGAAAACGCGCGGGAAGCTCGCGGCGATGTCGGAGAAGCTGGAGCGCGAGGGCAGCCCCAAAGGTCACTGCGGGATAGGACATACGCGCTGGGCTACGCATGGCGAGCCGTCGGACGTGAACTCTCACCCGCACTCGAACGGACGCGTGACTATCGTACATAACGGAATAATCGAGAATTACGCGGAGCTCAAGGAGTTTCTGACGGAGCAGGGCTATACGTTTTTGTCGCAGACGGACAGCGAGGTCGTGGCTTGCCTGCTTGATTATTATTACGCGGAGCGAAATCCTCTGCACGCGATAACCGAGACGCTTAAGGAGCTGCGCGGGAGCTACGCGCTGGGGATAATCTTCAAGGATTTCCCGGAGCGGGTTTACGCGGCGCGGTTCGGAAGCCCGCTTATCGTCGGGCTCGGCGAGGGCGAGAACTTCATCGCGAGCGATATCCCCGCGTTTTTGAAGTACACAAAGGACTACGTTCTGCTTGACGATAACGAGATAGTGCGCCTTGACCCGAACGGCGCGAGGTTCTTCGACCTGCACGGAATGTCGATCGAAAAGGAGCGCCAGACCGCGGAGTGGGATGTCGAGCAGGCGCAGAAGTGCGGCTTCCCGCATTATATGCTGAAGGAAATACACGAGCAGCCCGATGTCGTAGGGAAAATGCTTGACGGCATTGTTAAGGACGGCGAGCCGGATTTCACGCAGTTCGGCGTGACGGACGATATGCTGCGCGGGTTCAGAAGAGTGTTCATCACGGCGTGCGGCACGGCGATGTACGCGGGAATGGTCGCGAAATACGCGATGGAAAGGCTCGCAAGAGTCCCCGTGACGGTGGAGATAGCAAGCGAATTCCGCTATATGGAGCCGATCGTCGGCGAGGGAGATCTGGTGATCGTCGTGTCACAGTCGGGCGAGACCGCGGACACTAAGGCAAGCCTGGAACTCGCAAAGGAGCTCGGCGCGACGACACTCGCGGTCGTGAACGTCAAGTACTCCGCGATAGCCCGCGAGGCGGATATCTGCATAAACACGCTCGGCGGACTGGAGATCGCCGTGGCTTCAACAAAGGCGTATTCCGTGCAGATAACGACGCTGTATCTGCTCGCGTTTCGGTTCGCGTTCGCGAGAGGCGAGATTGACGAAAACGAGCTGAAACGGCTCACGGAGCAGCTTTGCGGAACGCCGAAGCTGATAAGCGACGTTATCGAGCGCTCGGACGAGTGCCAGTTCATCGCGTCGAAGCTTGTGAACACCGAGACGCTGTTCTTCATCGGGCGCGGGCTGGACTACGCGCTGTCGCTGGAGGGCTCGCTGAAGCTGAAGGAGATCTCCTACATTCACTCCGAGGCGTACGCGGCGGGCGAGCTGAAGCACGGACCTATCGCGCTGATACAGCAGAATATCCCCGTAATTACGATAGCGACGCAGCGGCACGTCGTCGAAAAGACGATAAGCAATATGGAGGAGGTAAAGGCGCGCGGCGCGAACGTGATAATGATCTGCCGAGAGGACGCGCGCGTCGCCGACGGCAAAGCCGACCTGCGGCTTGATCTGGCGCTCGGCGAGCTTGACGATCTGCTTGCTCCCCTGCCGACAATGTGCGCTTTGCAGCTCATCGCGTACTATTCGTCGATACTCCGCGGTAACGATCCCGATAAGCCTCGCAATCTCGCGAAGTCCGTTACAACGGAATAATCTGTTGCGAAAAATCCCCCGCGAAGCGGGGGATTTTTTTATGCGAAAGCAGCTTATTATTCAGTCGGGAGCTATTGCCTCGGGTATGTCTCTTTTAAGAACTCCGTAAGCATCTCGGGGATAAACTGATAGTGATGAGATTCGTACAGCTTGTATGTCACGTTGGCGTTGTGGGCGCTCAACCGATCATTCAGCTTTGCAAGCCCCTCCAGCGTGGTATCGTGACCCTTGTAGCTGTCAGCGTAATCGGGATCCTCCAGCGAGCCTCCGCAGAGGAAAACCCTTTTATCAAGCGTGTCATTCCTGTCGAAATATCCGTAATCATTTTTGCAGCCCTCCGGGTCTAAGTCGAAATCCTCATCATACAGACCCCAGAACGCGGGGCTGCCTATGATGTAATTTCCAAACGGCTGATTCCCGTAAAAATCAGATTTACAGAGAGCGTTATGAGCGAAAACTCCACCGTTGGAATGTCCGTAAAGCGATGAATTTGCGTAGTCGATATTGTAATTCTCGCCGAGATACGGCATTAAATTGTCCGTTATGAAATCCAGCAGCTTGTCGCGCTCCTGAAGCAGATGCGTGAAACGGTAATATGCGTTGGTGCCGTCTATTTTATAGTTATAGCCGAGACTTACAAGTATAACGTCCGCGGCTTCGCCGTCCTCCATTACCTTGCGCAGCTCCGTATGATTTCCGAAGCGCCATACGCCGTCCGTCAGCAAGAATACCGGATATGTCTTGTCCTTATCATAATTCGGAGGGAGTGTCAAGTGAACGAGGAACTCCGTGTTAAGCTCCTCATCATAGACGCTTATTTCGTCTATGGAATCCTTAATCGCCTCTACCGCTTCGCGGTCATACTCCCATACGTTTCGATAATCCGCAAACGGATCTGCAAACGGGTCGGAGTACAGCGACGGATCGGTCAGGTCGATGCTGCCCTCCGGCAATGTTTCATAATCGCCGCTTTTTAAAGCGTCACGAACCAGTTGTATCTGACGTATTTTACTTTTGATCATATTCTCGGAGCAACCACTTTTCTTATAATCCTCAGCCGCCCAGTCAAGATACTCTTCAAAGGTGTAGAATGTTAGTTTTTCGGTCTCTCCCGTTTCGGAATCATATGCTGTAATTGTCGTATAGTTATCGGGATCGTCAAGTTCGGGCGTCCAGAATATACCCGAATAAAAGCAGCCGTCTATCAGCCCATACGCCGCAAAGGTATAGCTTTCTCCGGACTCCGCCATATCATTGATATTTTTAATAGCCTGCTCATATTCCTCGGCGGTGATCTCGTCACGATGATTTTCAAAATAGGCACGCAGATCATCGGGCGTTTGTGTTATAAATTCAATGCTCACCTTATGCTCTGCTTCCTCAGGCTCGTCAAGAAGCGTAAGCGCGTGCTTGTTTACCCTCGAACGCTCCGTTTTGGTCATTTTGTTTACGAGCCTTATCGGCTCGGCAGCCTGCACAATACCCGTAGATGTGCTGTCGCTGCTAACGCCGCTTTCCGTGTTGCTGCTGCAAGCACCGAACGACAACAACATTAAAGACGATAAGAGAATTAAAAATGCCTTTTTCATACTATGATCCTTTCTGTCGCTAATTCCGAAATGTTTACTGATATTATACTAAAGCTGTTATGCGTTTTCAGCACACGTTAATTGTCCATTGTTAATTATATTTGTTCCAGTCGATAATGCCGTAGCCTAAAATGCGGTCATCGTCGAGGTCGTATTCGCAGGTGCGGCAGGTGTCGCAGCGGTTGCCCTCTATCGTGTAGACCTTCTTGCCGTCCGTGCCGATGACCATTCCGACGTGGTTCGACCAGCCGTCGAGATCCCAGTCGAAGAAAATGCAGTCGCCGGGGGCGATCTCGCGGAACGAGTTGTCGCGGAAAAGCCCCTGCTCTACAAACCACTCAATGCCCTCGGAGTGGGTGAACGTGAAGAACGGCCCGTTCATGCCCGCCTCGTGATAGCACCACGAAACAAACGCCCCGCACCACTCGATACGGTTGTCGAAGCCGTACCAGTCCCAGTAGGGCTCCCCCGTGAAGTTGCCCGCCTGCTTCACCGCGAAGTTCACAAGGTCGGGCGAGCCGGCGCGGGAGGTCGTGATGAGGTTCTGATAAAGCGGCGCGTAGCTCGGCGCGTCGATGATGTAGTTCTCCAGCCGCCACACGCCGTTTTTCCGAACCGCCGCGAACGTGTAGTTGTTCGGCTGCGGCATTCCCTCCTTGGGGCTTTGCGTGTAGTATCTGTTAAACTCGATCCTGTTTTTCGTAGAGCTCGTTATGCAGACGTATGTCGGGGTTTTAAAGCTGTCGTTGGCGGTTCTGAGAATTTCCGAGAACGTCGCGTACAGCTCGCCGTCCTTTTCATAAAACGCGTTGATCGTGTTTTTGCCGTCGTAGTAGTGAATGAGATAATCCGCCTTGTCCTTCGTGTAAGTCTCGTAGAACAAATCGTCGATTTGCTCCGTGGATTTGAGATATTTCGAGTTTATCGGCGCGGTGCCTCTCGAGTAGTAAAAATCCTCCGCGTACTCGTCGTCGAACGTCCAGCACTGCGCGTTCAGCATAGCGAAGCAGAGCACGTTCTTTTCGAGAAGCGTGCGGACGATCTCCGCGGGAGTGCCCGAGGCGGAGCGGTTTTGTATCGCCTCGAAATCGCTCAAAGCCTCCGTAACGCTCGGAACCCTGATATCCGCGCTTTCGGGGATATAATAGGGCTCGGGCGGAGTGTAATCATCATTGTCGAACGTAAACCGTGCCTCGTCAGGCTGCGGGTCTGCGTCCGTCGGGAGATCGTTGTACACGGGCGCGTCGGGCGCTCTGTACGAGGTAATTCTCGGCTCCGCCTCATCGTGGTTCTCCCCTGCGCTTTCCGTCGGAATGTTTGAGCTCCCCAAATTGCTCCCGACCGTCGGAACGCTCAAGCCCGAGCTCTTCTTTCCGTCCGACGAGAGCTCGCAGCCGGACAATACCGTAATAACCGCCGCGAGAGCCGCCGCCATAATTTGTTTTGCAAATCGCTTCAATATTTCCTCCAATTCCCCATTAGGAACGGCAAAGAACGAAGCGATCTCAACAAGCCCGCGTCTCTACCATTCCATTAAACCGTAGCCCAAGATATATTTAAAATCGAGAAGATAAGCGCGAGCAATGCATACGTCGTCGCGGTTGCCCTCTATCGTGTAGACATACGTTCCGTCCGTGCCGACGACCAATCCGACGTGATCGGCGCTGCCCTCAAGATCCCAGTCGAAGAAAATGCAGTCGCCGGGGGCGATGTCGCGATAGTCGCTGTCCGCCCACTGCCCGCGCTCCTCAAACCACGCCTTGCCGCCGCTGTCGCACGCCGTGAAGAACGGTCCGTCCTTGCCCGCCTGATAGTACATCCACGAAACAAACGAACCGCACCACTCAATGTGCGCCCCGAAGCCGTTCCAGCTCCAGTACTTCTCGCCGCCGATGTTGCCGACCTGCCGCTTCGCCAGCTCCATAAGCTCCGGCGCGCCGATCCTGCCCGTTTGGATAAGGCTGTCGTAAAGCGGCGCGAACGCCTCCGCGTCGGTAATGTAGGTCTGAAGCTTCCACTCGCCGTTTTCCTTTACCGCCTTGAAGTGCATAGTGTTCGGCTTCGGAGTGCCGACGGTCGGGCTTTGCTCGTAATAACGCCCGAACGTTATCTCATAGCTGCTGCTCTCGATAACCGCCGCGTAAGTCGGCGCCGCGAACGAATCCGCGTGATAGCGCCGAAGATGCTGCATATCAAACCAGATAACGCCGTCCTCGTCCTCACGGAACAGGTTTCCGTAGCCGTAAGCCTGCTGCGGGCAGAACAAGCGATACGCCTGGTTTTCGGTGTACGTGCCGTAAAACAGCTCGTTCATCTGCGCGGCGCTTTTTATGTAGTCGGACTCTATCGGGGAATCGCCCGTACCGTAGACGCTTGTCCAGCATTTTCCTTGCATTGCGGCGAAGCAAAGGATATTGCGCTCCATAAGAATACGCACGACCTCCTCTGGGTCATCGCTTGTCGGCGAGGTATGCGAGATCTCGTCGAAGCGCGAAAGCGCCTCGTAAAGGCTGCAGATCCTTATCGGCGCGCTGTCCGGCACATAAAGCTCGCTCTCCTCGTCGAACGTGAAGTGAGGCTCATGCTGCTCGGGAGCTGAGCTTTCCTCGGGCGCCCGGCTGCTCTCCGTCTCCGAAACGGGCTCGGAGCTTTCAGCCGTCGCCGAGGAGCTCCGCGCGGGCACGGAGATCACGCTCGGAACGCTCTCGTTATTCTCCCTGCACCCCGTCAAAACTAGTGCAAGCGCGATTATTACACAAGCAATTCTCTTCATAAAGTACTCCTTAATTTTAACATAATGTTCCCAAAAAGTCAATAAAAATTGCGGCATAACCGCAATTTTCATAATTTCATAAGAATTTTCACAAAACCCTCAAAAACCAAAACCTAATATATTTTTGTATTTCCCCGCCGGAGGCGGGGAAATACAAGGGGTTAATTTACAACATTGAACAAGGTTTTCCCTCGTCGTCGTACTGTGTGCTGATCTTGCGGTGGACATACGCGTTTACGACATTCGCGCCGAGAACCTTTGAATACTCGCCGTTTTCCAGCAGAATTCCGAACGCGATTTGAGGATCGTCGGCGGGATAGAAGCCTATAAGCGCGGAGTTGTACTCGTTCTCGGAGGTCTGCGGCGTGCCGCTCTTGGTCGCGACCTTGCCCTTGAAGCCGAGGTAATCATACGCGTTTTTGGAGCCCGTGCCCTTGAAATAAAACGTCACCTGAGTGTCCGCCATAAGCTTCATACCCGTTTTTACCGCGTCCATATACGTGTCCATATTCTCATAGCCGGAAAAATCCTCGGCGATCGTCGGCTGCTTGTCGTAGAGCTTCTCGGAGAGGTCGTAGTTGTAGACGGATCTCACGATATGCGGCTCGTAGCGCACGCCCTTGTTCGCAATCGTCATCGCCTGCACGGCAAGGTGCATCGGCGTGACCGCCGTTTCGCACTGACCTATTCCCGCTTGAATAATGTTGCCCTCGTACCAGTCGTAGCCCATTTCGTCGAAGAATTCAAGCGAGCTCATGTGCCCCGTCGCCATATCGAGTTCCAGACCCAAGTCCTCGCCGATGCCGAACCTCGCGCCCCACGCGGCGAGCTTGTCGATGCCAATGCGGCGGGCGGTCTCGTAAAAGAAAATGTTGCAGGAAAACTGAAGCGCCGTCGTGACGGGAATTCCGCCGTGCCAGCCAAGGCAGGTGAAGCCTCCGCCGTAAAGCCCGTAGACGTGTCCGCAGTTGATCAGGCTTGTCGGAGTGATCGCGCCCTCCGCCATTCCAGCCGTTCCGGTTATCGTCTTGAACGTCGAACCGGGGCGATATTCGCCGAAAAGCGCGCGGTTTAAAAGCGGGCTTCCGGGGCGGTTTAAAACCTCGCTGTAGTTCTTCACCATATCGTTGAGGTCATAGCCGGGATAGCTTGGCGCCGCGAGAACGCCGCCCGTCTTGACGTCCAGCACGACGATCGCGCCCGCCTTGCAGCCGCCCTTGAAGTTCGTGTAGTTGCTCCCGGACTTTTGGAGATAATCCGAGTTGATGTAGTTTATGTGATACTCCAGCGCGTCCTGCAAAAGCTGCTGGAGCTCGCTGTCGAGCGTCAGCATAACTGAATTGCCCGCCGCGGGCTGCGTTGTAATCTCCTCTTTAACGCCGTCTATCTCACTGCCGCGAGTTATCGTACGCTCGCCGCGGGTGCCGTGGAGCACGTCCTCAAGCGACTTTTCCACTCCCTCGCGCCCGATTATGTCGTCGGGCTTGTAGCCGTCTTCTTTCAGAGCCTCGTACTGCTCCCCGCTAATCGCCCCGACAACTCCGCGGAGATGCGGCGCGAGGGTCGGGTCGAGATACTGCCGCTCCCAGCTTTCGCTGATGTCAACGCCCTCGAGCAGGTATTCCAGCTCTTTAAGCTCGCTTACGGTATCCGCGCTGATGTCGGAAGCCATTACAAACTTGCTGTTCCACTCGGAGAATTCCTTAAGAAGCATCTGATACCGCACGCCCGCGATGTAGCGGCGCATTTTCTCGTCGTATTTCTCGTCGATGCCGCTGCTTTTGCAGATCCAGTACATGCAGTCCTCGGCGGTGGAATAGCCCGCGACGTTTATCAGCTGCTTCATCTTCGCGATTTCCTTTTCCTTGTTCGGGAGGAACTTATACGGCGCTTCAAGCGAGATAGGCAGCTCGTCGTTCCACTTGTCGCCGTTTTTCAGCATAACGGTGACGAGCCTGTAGATTATCTCGTTCTCGCTGCCCTTTTCAAGCGCGTAGTATTGCAGATTAAGGCTATGGGAGATTTTGTTCGTATTCAGCACCTTGCCGTTTCTGTCAACGATCTGCCCGCGCGCGGATTCTATCTCCAGCGTCGTTTCCTTGACGCTCTTCGTCATAGCGAAGTACTTTTCGCCCTCGACGATTTGTGTCTGGAGAAGCTTCACGCCGCAGAAAAACGAGGCGACAATCACAAATGCCGCCATTATTATAGATCTGATCAATGATGAGAACTTTGACATAATATTGCTCCAAAACGCTCAAAAACTCGCGATTATTCTCGCTGCTTGTCGTACTCTTCCTCGTTTCTGGTGGCGGATTCGTCGAGCTTCTGCTGCTCCTTCGGGCGGAATTTCGTGAAGATCAGCGTCACGAGCGCGTATATCGGTATCGACCAGAAAATCGCGCCGCCGTATGCCGGGAGAATTACACTCACGAACGAAATGCCCGTCTGCGAGCCCTCCCACACCCAGTGCGTAAACGCGAGGTCGAACGCCGCCATGATAACCGCCGCCCCCGCGTTCAGCAGCAGATGGCTCACGAACGTTTTCTTGATAAGAAACCGCGACAGAAGCGAGATAAACGGGCACGCGCAAAGCAGCAGGATCGCGGAAAATCCCACGATCGTCACGCCGTTGGCGATATCGAGAAAAAGCCCGCACACCACGCCGAACACCCCCGCGGCGAGGTCGCCCTCGCACATCGAGACGGCGGTCGCAAGCGGTATTAGCAAAAGCGGGCAAAACCCGCGTATCAGCGGGTTACATTCAATTGCGTAAAAGAAGAGCAAAACTCCCGTGTAGGACAGCCATTTCAAGAAAACTCGAACAGCAGCCTTACGCGAACGAGCCTTACCGGTAAGCTTATATTTCATAAATTCCCCTCCGGGGAGGCTTTTATCTTATGTTTCCCCCGCCTGCGGCGGGGGAAGCAGCTATTAACTGTCTACTACAAACGGAATTCCTTTCCCGTTAAAGTCCGTGATAACAAACACCGACGAGACGGATTTTATATTCTCGGCG
Organism: Oscillospiraceae bacterium; assembly: GCA_029062865.1. GTDB lineage: Bacteria > Bacillota > Clostridia > Oscillospirales > Ruminococcaceae > CAG-115. The sequence continues at coordinate 4,229 of JAIDPG010000294.1, read as the reverse complement.
GGCTCTATCAATGCGTGCTTGGTTAAGCCGTTCGGGTCGTCGTAGACCTCCGTCACCGTGCCTACCATAACGTCCGCGGGGAACAAGCCGCTCTTGCCCGACGTGAACACGATGTCGCCCTCCTTGATGTCGGCTTCCTTCATAATATCGCTCATAAGGCAAAGCCCCTTCTGCGCGGAGGAAACGTCGTTTTCGATAACTCCCGTCGCCTTTGTCCGCATTGTGTAAACGCCGACGTTCACCTGCGGGCTTATTACCGTCGTGACCTTCGCGTAGTTATCGCCGATCGACGTAATTCTCCCGACAAGCCCGACGGCGGTGATCACGGGGTCGTTCTGCGAGAGCCCGTCGGTTTTGCCCTTGTTTATCGTAAAGCCGCCGTAAAGGTCGTTCGCGTTGTGCGAAACAACGTCGCACGGCTCGGAAAAGCGGAAATCGGGCTGCTTTTGCTTTATCCCGAGCATCTCGCGCAAGCGGTCGTTCTCCTTTTCGAGCTCGTCGTAATCCATTGTATGCTTATACATTTCCGTAAGCTGCGCCATAAGCTCGTCGTTCTGGGACTTATACTTGTCTGCGTTTATCAGCTTATCAAAGAACCCGCCGACGCCGTCCGCGATAGCGTTCGCCGCCTTCACAAACGGATAGGTTATCGTGTTAAGAACCTGCTGCGGCGTCGCTTCCCTGCCCGCCGTCACGGCGACGTAGGTCATAAGCCCCAGCAAAAGCGCGGCGATACCGAGCAGTATTTTGAACTTTACGCTATGAAAAAATTCCTTCATGATTTAAATTTTAATTTCAAAATTCCCTCTTATTTTGAAAAATTTCAAAATTCCCTCACCGTATGCTCGCTTCACGCTCCGCTGCGCTACGCCGAGGGAATCGGTCATAATTTTGCTTGCGCAAAATTATGACACTTTTTTGAAATTTCACCCTTCGTTGGTTGTGTTGCTGTTTGTCGGTATGTTGAAATTTACACACCGCCGATTTGTTGATGGGATCGATCACTGATTCCCGGAGGAATGGGTTCGCATTTAGTCTGTCGAGAAGCCCTCAGATGCTAGGAAACGGTAGGTCGGCTAGCCTTTGTGGCTGCCGACCTGCCGTTGACGACGCAGATGAGGGGTTATCGGCAGCCGACCCGTCCCATAATCTTAGTATAAAGAATCGTCCTCGCTCAGCACGTCCTCGAGCTTATCTATGTTCTCGAGAACCTTGCCCGTGCCGTCCGCTACGCAGTCGAGCGGGCGCTCGGCGATCTTTACGGGCATTCCCGTTTCCTCGGTGATAAGTCTGTCCAAGCCGCGCAGCAGCGCGCCGCCGCCCGCGAGCATAATGCCGCTTTCGATAATATCTGAGGCAAGCTCCGGAGGGCACTTTTCGAGGGTCGTCTTGATAGCCTCAATAACGTGCGAGAGCGGCTCCGAAAGCGCTTCTCTTATCTCCGCGGACGTAATTGTGATATTCTCGGGCAGACCGTTCAGAAGATTGCGCCCCTTGATATCCATAACGGGCTCTTTCTGGTCGACCTGGAACGCCGAGCCTATGCCCGTTTTGATATTCTCCGCGGTGCGCTCGCCTATCAGAAGATTGTACTTTTTCTTGATATAGTTGATTATCGAGTTGTCGAACTCGTCGCCCGCGACTCTGACAGAGCGCGAGGTAACAATGCCGCCGAGGGAGATTATCGCGACCTCGGACGTGCCGCCGCCGATGTCGACGATCATGCTGCCCACGGGCTCCGCCACGGGAAGCCCCGCGCCGATCGCCGCCGCCATAGGCTCCTCGATTATCGAAACGCGCTTCGCGCCCGCCTGCTGCGCCGCTTCCTTAACGGCTCTGCGCTCGACCTCGGTTACTCCCGACGGAATACAGATAATTACGCGAGCCTTGTTCTTGCCCTTAAGCGCCTTTTTGATAAACTGCGCGAGCATTATCGACGTCATATCAAAGTCCGCGATAACGCCGTCCTTAAGCGGTCTTACAGCGACTATCGAGCCGGGCGTACGACCGATAACGTCCTTAGCCTCCTGCCCGACATAGCGCACCTGCCCCGCCTTTTTATCAACCGCGACGACCGACGGCTCGCGGATAATTATCCCCTTGCCACGCATATAAACCAGCGTATTCGCCGTTCCCAAATCGATCCCTATGTCCTTGTTCATTCCAAACATTGCACAATTCCTCCGCTATTTGATATTTAGATATTCAGAAATTCAGATATATAGAGAGATGTTCTACACTTATTGAGCGCGGGAAGAAAACCAAGGCGCTCAAGCCTTTCTCACGAAGACACCTTATATACCAAATTAAATTATACCATTATTTTCCCCAACTTGCAATATATTATTTATAACAAATTTCGCGGATATTTGGGGTTTTTTTAGTGATTTTTAATAACGGGGAATTTTAGCACGAAACAAAACCGCCCGAATGATCGGCGCACAAAAATTCCCCCGCCTTGCGGCGGGGGAATTCATCTCAGCCAAATACTTACTTATTCTCAACCAACGCCTTGGTATCACGCGCGATAAGCAGCTCCTCGTTGGTGGGAACTACCCAGACCTCGACCTTGCTGTCCGGCGCGGAGATCTTCGCGAGCTTGCCGCAGAGACCGTCGTTCACCTTTTCGTCGAGCTTTATGCCGAGATAGTCCATGTCGCGGCAAACGTCCGAGCGCAGATCATAAGAGTTCTCGCCGATGCCGCCCGTGAACAGAACCGCGTCAAGTCCGTTCATAATCGCCGCGTAGGAGCCGATGTGCTTCTTTATCTCATAGCGGAGCATCTCGCCCGCGAGAATAGCGCGCTTGTTGCCCTCGTGAGCCGCCGCGGTAAGGTCGCGGTTGTCGCTCGAAACGCCCGAAACGCCGAGCAGGCCGGACTTCTTGTTCATATAGTCGCTCATCTCGTCGGGAGAGTAGCCGAGCTTCTTCGCGACATAAGTCACCGCAGAAGCGTCGATAGCGCCGCAGCGAGTTCCCATAAGCAGACCGTCGAGCGGAGTGAAGCCCATCGAGGTATCGATCGACTTGCCGCCCTCAACCGCAGTGATCGACGAGCCGTTGCCGAGGTGGCAGGAAACGATCTTCAGATCCTTGATGTCCTTGCCCATAGCGTCCGCGAGCGCCTGAGAAACAAAGCGGTGCGACGTGCCGTGGAAGCCGTATTTTCTTACGTGATATTTCTCGTAGCACTCGTAAGGAAGCCCGTACATAAACGCCTTTTCGGGCATCGTCTGGTGGAACGCCGTGTCAAATACCGCTACTTGCGGGGTGCTCTCCGAAATAACCTTCTTGCACGCGCGCAAAGCGAGGGCGTGGGGGTGGTTATGTACGGGAGCGAGCTCGGACAGGTCGTCTATCTGCTGAATTACCTCGTCGGTAACAAGCGTGGTTTTGTTGAAGATCTCCGCGCCCTGAACGACTCTGTGACCGACCGCGGAGATCTCGTCCATAGATTTAAGGACAGCCGCGTCCCCGGTCGTAAGAACCTCAACGAGCTTCTCGAACGCCTCGGTGTGCGTCGGGAAGTCGCAGTCAACGTCGACGGTCTTGCCCTCGAACGTCGTGTGCTTGATGTGCCCGCCGATGCCTATTCTGTCGCAGTTTCCCTTCGCGATGACGCTCTCGTCGTCCATATTGAGGAGCTGATACTTCAGCGAAGAGCTTCCCGCGTTGATAACCAAAATCTTCATATTTGTTTTACCTCCGTAATAAAATACAATATCTTCGGCGATATAAAAGCCGAGCCGAAAGCGGGAAGATGAGCCGGGGCTCCGCCCCGGTGCCCATTGGGGCTTCACCCCAAACCCCGTTTTTCTGAAATATTTGGCTTAAATAACCAACCGAATAATCACATATATTATACATCTTTTAACAAAAAATTTCAAGGGGTTTTATAATTTTTGTTTGAAGTGCACATAGTTGCCGGAGAATAGTTGGTTAGTAATTAGTTTTTCCGCGATTGAGAAAACCACTTGATTTTATCGCAGGAATGATGTAAAATAAAAGTGTATCTATTTATCGCGGCAAAAACGGAGGGAATTATGAAAACAGCGGCAATTATCGCGGAATACGACCCGTTTCACTTCGGGCACAAATATCTGATAGAAAAGACGCGGGAGGCGGGCGCGACGCACGTTCTGGCGATTATGAGCGGAAGCTTCACGCAGCGCGGCGGCGTGGCGGTTTTCGACAAATTCACCCGCACCAAAACCGCTGTGGAAAAGGG
>JAIDPG010000293.1 GCA_029062865.1 Oscillospiraceae bacterium | reverse complement strand
ATGACGCGATTTTGAAATTTAAAATTAAATCAGTTAGTTTTGTCTAACTCAACCAAAGAAATCGGCATTTTTTGACAAGATTTGTGCAAAATCACCAAAAAACTCAAAACAAATTCTACAGTGAAATAATTGTCAAAACGAGGGTTTGATATAGATTTTTGAGTTCGAATATGTTATAATTATATTAATATATCGTGCGTTTATGCGTGCGGTAAATCAACATTAGGAGGCTATAATATGGCTTTTAAAAAAAGCGCAGTTCCCTTTTCGGGAACGCCCGAGCAGGAAGAACGGCTCCGCGCGGTAATCGCCGAACATAAGGACGACCCCGGCGCGCTGATGCCCATTCTCCAGAAGGCACAGGACATTTACGGCTATCTGCCCATCGAGGTTCAGACAATGATAGCCGAGGCAATGGACATACCTCTTGAGAAGGTATACGGCGTGGTTACATTCTACGCGCAGTTCACAATCAATCCCAAGGGCAAGTATAAGATCTCTGTTTGCCTTGGAACAGCTTGCTATGTAAAGGGCTCGGGAGATATCTTCAACAAGCTTCAGGAGAAGCTCGGTATCGGAAGCGGCGGAATTACGCCGGACGGAAAATTCTCTCTCGACGCGTGCCGCTGCATAGGCGCGTGCGGGTTGGCTCCCGTACTTACCGTCAACGAGGACGTTTACGGCAGACTTACCGTGGACGATGTTGACAAGATACTTGAGAAGTATTCTTCTTAACTTCTTAAGTCAACCGTTTTGATTATAACTCGGCAAGCCGTATAAAAATACGGTTTGTAATCTAAATAAGAAAGGAAATCCGACTATGGAGAGGATTAACACATTAGACGAGCTTAACGCTGTCAAAGCCAAAGCCGCGGAAGTCGTAAACGTCCGCGTTGAGGCAAAGGACAACGGCGTTAAGGACGTTTTGGTCTGCGGCGGTACGGGCTGTACGTCGTCGGGCTCTATGAAGATCATCGAGAAGTTAGAGGCGGAGGTCAAAGCGCAGGGTCTTGAGGGCAAGGTAAACATCATCAAGACAGGCTGCTTCGGACTTTGCGCGCTCGGTCCCATTATGATAGTATACCCCGAGGGTACGTTCTATTCAAAAACCGAAATCGATCATATTCCGGAGATCGTTGAAAGTCACCTCAAAAACGGCGTTCCCGTAAAGAAGTATCTGTACGAGGAGACCGTTGACGGCGATACGATAAAGTCTCTGAACGACACGGCGTTCTACGCTCACCAAAATCGCGTTGCTTTGAGAAACTGCGGTCTTATCTCGCCGGAGCATATCGAGGAGTATATCGCGCGCGACGGTTATCAGGCGCTTCATAAGGTTCTTACCACAATGTCGCCCGATGACGTTATCGACGTAATGCTTAAGTCCGGGCTTCGCGGACGCGGTGGCGCGGGCTTCCCGACGGGGCGCAAGTGGCAGTTCGCAAAGGCTTCGGTAAACGACCAGAAGTATGTTTGCTGCAACGCCGACGAAGGCGACCCCGGCGCGTTTATGGACCGCTCGGTTCTTGAGGGCGACCCCCATACCGTAATCGAGGCAATGGCTATCGCAGGTTACACAATCGGCGCGAACCAGGGCTACATATACGTCCGCGCGGAGTACCCGATCGCGGTTGAGCGTCTCCAGATAGCTATCAAGCAGGCTGAAGAAGCGGGAATGCTCGGCGATAACATCTTCGGCACGGGCTTTAAGTTCAATCTCGGACTGAGACTTGGCGCGGGCGCGTTTGTCTGCGGCGAGGAAACCGCGCTTATGACCTCTATCGAGGGCAACCGCGGCGAGCCGCGCTGCCGTCCTCCGTTCCCGGCTGTAAAGGGATTGTTCGGCAAGCCCACTATCCTCAATAACGTTGAGACCTACGCGAACGTCTGCCAGATCATCTTGAACGGCGCTGACTGGTTCGCTTCTATGGGTACGGAAAAATCCAAGGGCACGAAGGTATTCGCGCTCGGCGGCAAGATCCACAACACCGGACTTGTTGAGGTTCCTATGGGAACAACGCTCCGCACGGTCATTGAGGACATCGGCGGCGGTATTCCGAACGGCAAGAAGTTCAAGGCGGCTCAGACGGGCGGACCCTCGGGCGGATGCATTCCTCCGGAGCACCTCGATGTTCCGATCGATTACGATAACCTTATAGCTATCGGCTCTATGATGGGCTCCGGCGGACTTATCGTAATGGACGAGGACAACTGCATGGTCGACATCGCGAAGTTCTTCCTCGAGTTCACCGTTGATGAGAGCTGCGGCAAGTGCACTCCGTGCCGTATCGGTACAAAGAGAATGTACGAAATGCTCACGAAGATAACCGAGGGCAAGGCTACTATGGAAGACCTCGACAAGCTCGAGAAGCTCTGCTACTACATCAAGGACAACGCGCTGTGCGGTCTCGGACAGACAGCTCCGAACCCCGTTCTGTCCACAATGCGCTACTTCCGCGACGAGTACATTGCGCACGTTCAGGACAAGAAGTGCCCCGCGGGCGTCTGCAAGGGTCTGCTTTCGTTCAGCATCGACCCCGCAAAGTGCAAGGGCTGCTCGCTGTGCGCGAAGAAGTGCCCCGTTGGCGCAATCAGCGGCGAGATCAAGAGCCCGTTCAAGATCGATACCGCAAAGTGCATCAAGTGCGGCGTTTGCGCGTCCAACTGTAAGTTTGACGCTATCTCGAAGGGATAATTCCGTTGCCACGACGAGACATATCCCAATTTTAAAAAAGGAGATTTCACAATGGTTAATATAAAAATTAACGGCGTGGATTATTCCGTTCCCGAGGGCAGCACGATACTTGAGGCTGCAAGGATCGCGGGAATAAAGATCCCTACGCTGTGTTACTTAAAAGACATCAACGCCATCGGCGCTTGCCGAATCTGCGTTGTTGAGGTAAAGGGCGCGCGTTCGCTGGTTGCCGCTTGCGTTTATCCCGTAAATGAGGGTATCGAGATCTTCACGAACACCCCGAAGGTAATCGAAAGCCGCAAGACAACGCTTGAGCTCATCGTCTCCAACCACAAGAAGGAGTGCCTCTCCTGCCGCAGAAGCGGAAACTGCGAGCTTCAGACGCTCTGCAATGAGTACGGCATCGACGAGGATAAGTTTGCGGGCGAAAATCCCGTGCCGGATATTGATTATTCCGCGGCGCACATGGTTCGCGATAACTCCAAGTGCATTCTCTGCCGCCGCTGCGTGGCAGCCTGCGCGGTAACTCAGGGCATCGGCGTTATCGGCGCGAACGAGCGCGGCTTCGCTACTCAGATAGCAAGCCCGTTTGATATGGACCTCGCGGATACCGCTTGCGTATCCTGCGGACAGTGCATTACCGCGTGCCCGACAGGCGCACTCACCGAAAAGTCCAGCATCGACGAGGTGCTTGACGCTATCGCGGATCCCGAGAAGGTTGTCGTTGTTCAGCCCGCGCCCGCGGTTCGCGCGTCGCTCGGTGAGGCGTTCGGCAATCCTATCGGCACGAACGTTGAGGGCAAGATGTACGCGGCTCTCCGCAAACTCGGCTTTGATAAGGTATTCGACACCAACTTCTCGGCAGACCTTACGATTATGGAAGAGGCTAACGAGTTCCTCGGAAGAGTTACAAACGGCGGCGTTCTCCCGATGATCACGTCCTGCTCGCCGGGGTGGATCAGATACTGCGAGAACTACTTCCCGGAGTTTATCCCGAACCTTTCTACCTGCAAGTCTCCGCAGCAGATGTTCGGCGCGATCGTTAAGACCTACTACGCGCAGAAGCTCGGCAAGGACCCGAAGGACGTTGTTTCCGTTTCGGTAATGCCGTGCACCGCGAAGAAGTACGAGATCAACCGCAAGGATCAGTCCGCGGCGGGCGTTCCCGATGTTGACTACACGATCACGACCCGCGAGCTCGCGGCGATGATCGACAGAGCGGGCATTATGTTCAACGATCTTCCCGACGAGAAGCCCGATTCCCCGCTCGGCTCCGGCACGGGCGCGGCGGTTATCTTCGGCGCGACGGGCGGCGTTATGGAAGCGGCGCTTCGTACCGCGGTCTGGAAGCTCACCGGCGAGAACAACGACGCTCCTATCGAGTTCAAGGAAGTCCGCGGCGTTGAGGGCATCAAGGAAGCGCAGTACACAGTCGGCGACAAGACCGTAAAGGTTGCCGTGGCAAGCGGTCTCGCGAACGCGAAGGCGCTGCTCAAAAAGGTTAAGGCAGGCGAAGCAAGCTATGACTTCATCGAGATAATGGGCTGTCCGGGCGGCTGCGTAAACGGCGGCGGACAGATAATCCAGCCCGCAAGCGTCCGCAACTTTGTTGACATCAAGGCTGAGCGCGCGAAGATCCTCTACGACATTGACGCAAAGAACCCGATGCGCCGTTCGCACGAGAATCCCGACGTTCAGGCGCTCTACAAGGAGTTCCTCGGCGAGCCGAATTCTCATAAGGCGCACGAGATCCTCCACACGAGCTACGAGGCGCAGAAGCTTTACAAATAAGAGACAAGAAAATTAGAGGCAAGAGGCAAGATTTAGTTTCTTGCCTCTTTTTTTGTGCTCCACTCCCTCCCTTAGGGGGTTTACAAGCCAACCAAAATATGCTATAATCTAAATAAACAAAACAACATGTCCCTCACAAAAAACCAAAATATTCCAGGATTTCCTGATTTTGGGTGTAAAATCAAGAAAAAATAAAAAATTTTAAAAAAATTAAAATTTTTTTCAAAAAAAGTGTAACATTTTCGTTTTTTTTCTGTCTATATAAGTGAGGGG
>JAIDPG010000292.1 GCA_029062865.1 Oscillospiraceae bacterium | reverse complement strand
CGTTCCGACCTAAAGCAACACTCCCTCAGAGCCGTGTCGCGAAAAAAGCGCCTGCTAAAGTGGAGTGAAGCGAAGCGAAACGGAACTTTAGCAGGCGGCTTGGCGAACGGAGTGAAGCGAAGTGAGACGGTTTTTCGCAACTATTAAAATAAGGGGTTGTTTTTTTGAAGAAGTGGATCGTTGCCAACGCGCCTGTTGTCGGCGAGGTTGTTCAAGAATTCGGGGATTTTTTCGGAGGAATTCTGGTGCGGCGCGGGGTAAATTCGCTTGAGGCGGCGCGAGAGTTTTTCGGGGCGCAGCACCTCTCCGACCCGCTGCTGATGAGGGATATGGAGCGCGCCGTGGAGCTTATCCGCGAGGCGCTTGACGACGGGTGGAAAATCACCGTCTACGGCGATTACGACTGCGACGGCGTGACCGCCACGGCGATAATGTACAGCTATCTCGAGGCAATGGGCGCGGAAGTGAATTATTACATCAACACGCGCGACGAGGGCTACGAAATGAACCACGAGGCGCTGGAGAAAATTGTCGCCGGCGGCACGAGACTCGTTATCACGGTGGATAACGGCATTAAGGCTGTTGAGGAAGCAAGGTTCTTAAGGGAAAAGGGCGTGGAGCTCATCATCACCGATCATCACCAGCCCGACGAGGAGCTGCCGGAGTGCGCCGCGGTCGTCGACCCGAACCGCATTGACGACATCTCGCCGTGCAAGGATCTCTGCGGCGCGGGCGTGGCGCTTAAGCTGCTTATCGCGCTGGAGGAGGACGAGGAGTTCGTCTTAGATACATACTCGCACCTTGCCGCGGTCGGAACTATCGGCGACGTTATGCCGCTGAAGGGCGAGAACCGCTATATAGTTCAGCGCGGGCTGCGCAATATCAAAAACGAGCAGAACGCGGGGCTCACCGAGCTTATCCGCGCGGCGGGCGGGAATATCAAAAACGTTACCGCGACGGATATGTCGTATACGGTCTGCCCGAGGATAAACTCCGCGTGGCGTATGGATACCGCCGAAAAGGCGCTGCGGCTGCTGCTTTGCGAGGACGACCGGAACACCGCCAAAGGGCTTGCAGAAGAGCTGAACTCGCTGAACGCCGCGCGCAAGTCCGCCGAGGACAAGATAATCGCGGAAATCAACGAGATGATTGCAAGAGACCCACTTACAGTAAAGCAGCGCGTTATCGTCCTGAGCGGCGAGGGCTGGCACCGCGGCGTAATCGGCATCGCGTGCGCGAGAATCAAGGAAAGATATGACAAGCCCGTCGTGATAATGTCCGTCGAAGGAAACGAGGCGCGCGGCTCCGTGAGAAGCGTCAATGGCTTTTCGGCGCATACGATGCTGAGGGAATGCTCGGCGTATCTCAAGAGATACGGCGGACACTCCGGCGCGGGCGGGTTTACGCTGAGGGCGAACAGAGTCAAGGATTTTACCGAGCGTATTCACCTGTATGCGCGGGAATTCTACCCCAAGATGCCCGATGATATTCTATGCGCGGATATGGAGCTTTCGATAGCGGACGTGACGCTCGATAACGTGAAAAAGCTGTCGCTTCTGGAGCCGTTCGGCGAGGGGAATTCAAAGCCGCTGTTCTTGTTCGGAAACTGCACGGTAAAATCCAAGAGAGCGCTCGCCGACGGGAAGTTCACGTCGTTTGAAATAGCGCAGGGGAATTCCTCGATACGCGTTATAACGTTCAAGATCCCGTTCGCGAAATTCTGCGCGAACGTCGGCGACAGGATAGACGTTATCTCCGCCGCCGAGATAAACGAGTATAACGGAAACGTGAGCGTTCAGCTAAGGCTCGAGGATTATCGCCCGGCGGGATTTCCGCAGGACAAATTCCTCGCGGCGCAGCGAACCTACGAGGCTATCTGCCGCGGCGAGGGCTGCGACAAGCGGCTGCTGCCGAGAGTGATCCCGCAGTCCCGCGAGGAGCTTATGAAGATCTACGACCTTGTGAGAGCCTCAAACGGCGCGAAAACCGTTGAGGAGCTCGCGGTCTTCGACGGCTCGGTAAATTTCTGTATGCTGAAGATAACGCTTGACGCGTTCCTGCAGGCGGGCATGATAGAATACAAAAACGGAGCGCCGGTGCCGGTTCCCGTAAAGGAAAAGGTTGACTTGTTCGGCACGGGGCTGTTGGCGGAACTGCGAAAAACGTTAACTTAAACTCTCGTGTTCCCCAGCCGTGGGCTGGTGAAACCAAAAAATATAACCCCATTACAAGAGGTAAATATTATGGAAAATCCCGTTAGCTTGGATAAAACCGTAACAATAGAAGATCTGATGCGGAAGATCGACGCCATTGACAAGCGCTATGACGTCGATAAGATCATGCGCGCGTATAAGCTCGCGGACGAGGCGCACGAGGGGCAGATGCGCTCCTCCGGGGAGAAGTATATTTCCCACCCGCTGGCGGTGGCGAGTATTCTGCTGGATTATTGTATGGACACCGACACTATCTGCGCGGCGCTGCTGCACGACGTTGTGGAGGACACCGAAACTACTCTCGACGAGGTAAAAAAGCAGTTCGGCGCGGACGTTGCGCTTATGGTGGACGGCGTTACGAAAATCGGTCAGGTGCCGCTGAATACCAAGGAGGAGCAACAGGCGGAGAATATCCGCAAGATCCTCATGGCAATGAGCAAGGATATCCGCGTTATCATCATCAAGCTCGCGGACAGACTTCACAATATGCGGACGCTTTACGCGAGACCTCCCGAGAAACAGCGCAAGACCTCTCTCGAAACAATGAACTTCTACGCGCACATCGCACACAGGCTCGGTATGAGCGACGTTAAGGAGGAAATGGAGAGCATCGCTATCCATTATCTCGACCCCTACGGCTGCAAGGAGATCGAGCGGCTTCTCGACGTGCATAAAGAGGAGCGCGACACGTTTATCGACCATATAACCGAGCGAATTCAATCGAGAATTATGGATATAAAGCCCGCGCCGAGCATTGAGGGGCGCGTGAAGTCGATCTACTCTATCTACAAGAAAATGTATCTCAAAAACAAGCCGTTTGACGAGATCTACGATATTTACGCGGTGAGAATTATCGTGCAGAGCGTTATCGAGTGCTACAATGTCCTCGGCGTTATTCACGACCTGTTCAGCCCTATGCCGTATCGCTTCAAGGACTACATCGCGACCCCGAAGCCGAACCGATATCAGTCGCTGCACACGACGGTCATCGGTAAGGAGGGGATCCCGTTCGAGGTGCAGATAAGAACGCAGGAAATGCACAACACCGCTCAGTACGGCATCGCGGCGCACTGGAAATACAAGGCTGGCTTAAAGGGCGGCGTCGCGGGAGAGCGGCGCTTCGACTGGATAAGACAGCTTCTCGAGCGCCAGCAGGAGGCGGACGACGTTGAGCAGATAACCGACGCGATAAAGAACGATCTGTCGCAGGACGAGGTGTTCGTGTTCTCGCCGAAGGGAGACGTTTTCGCGCTGCCGAACGGCTCCAACGTTATAGATTTCGCGTACGCCATTCACACCGAGATCGGCAACAAAATGACGGGCGCGAAGGTCGGCGGGCGAATGGTTCAGCTTGATTATCAGATAAAAACGGGAGATATAATCGAGATCTTCACAAGCGGCTCGCCGAACTACGGACCGAACAGAAACTGGCTTGAGATCGCGAAAACGACGGAAGCCAAGGCGAAGATACGCTCGTGGTTCAAGAAAGAGCGCCGCGAGGAGAACATCGTGTGCGGGCGCGAGGAGCTGGAGCGCGAGTTCAAGCGCAACAATATCCCGAACTCGCCGGAGCTGCTGGAGGACGCGGCGAAGCGCGCAAGGCTGGGCTCGGTGGACGATCTGTACGCCGCGATAGGCTACGGCGGCGTGTCGATGTCGAAGATAATCCAGCGCATTAAAGAGGCGCAGCTCCGCGCCCAGAAGGAGCACGCGCCGCTCCCCTCGACCGAGGAGATAACCGAGGCGACGAACAGGCGCTCTCAGCAGAAAGGTATCGTTGTGGAGGGCGTGGACAACTGTTTAATAAAATTCGCGCAATGCTGCAATCCCTTGCCGGGCGACCCGATAATCGGCTTTGTGACGCGCGGCTTCGGCGTTTCAATTCACAAGCAGGACTGCATAAACGTCATCAACAACATGGACAGCCCCGAGAACAAGGATCGCTGGCTGAAAGCCTCGTGGGCGGGCGTTGAGGACGAGACCTACCGCACGACTATTGATATTATCGCCGAGCAGAAGTCCACCGTCATCGCGGACATCACCGCGGCGATAGCGATGAACCACATCCCGATGCACGAGCTGAACATGCACCGCCTCAAGAACGGAAACACAAATCTTGTTGTGACAATAGAGATAGCGGGCGTTGAACAGCTTGCCAATCTTATGCTTCGGATCAAGAAAATTCCGGGGGTTATTTCAGCGGAACGCACGGGGAAGCAGTAAAAGCGCTTTTCAAACGATAATGCGAACCCTTTTAGGTCGGAATGTACGATTAACAGGTAAATTAGTCTTTAATTGTTAGTTTTACTTGGTCTGGGGGAGCGAGGGAACCCCCCCGCGGGGGGAGAGGGGGCGAGACAAAAATCCGACAAAAAGCGGGCATCTCCCCCTCTCCCC
>JAIDPG010000291.1 GCA_029062865.1 Oscillospiraceae bacterium | reverse complement strand
TTAATTCGTCTGCAGCGTCAGATTTGTATAAGAGACATAATATATAGAGTGCTTATATTTAAATGCGGATAAAACCGCAAACTGTAATCTTGAAACTCAATTAGGAGGATATAAAAATGGCTGAAAAACCCATAAATCCGTTTGACGACGCGGAGGAAATCGCGAAGAAATCTATGGTGCTGTTCTTTCTTATCGACTGCTCGGGCAGTATGAACGGCGCGAAAATCGGGACGGTTAATTCCGTAATGGAGGAGCTCGTGCCCGAAATACGCGGCATAGGCGGCGCTGATGCGGATATCAAGATCGCCGTGCTGAAGTTCTCGGGCGGAAGCTCGTGGATGTACGAGGAGCCTATCTCTGTGGACGAATTCGAGTGGACGCCGATAGACGCGGAGAACGTCACCGACCTCGGCAGCGCGTTCACCGAGCTTGCGGCGAAGCTTTCGAGAAGCTCGTTTATGAGCAGCCCGTCGCTGTCGTTCGCGCCGGTTATGATACTTATGTCCGACGGCTATCCGACGGATAACTTTGAAAAGGGTTTAGAGGAGCTTCGCAAGAACCGCTGGTACGCCGCGGGAATTAAGGCGGCGGTGGCTATCGGCGAGGACGCGGATCACGATATTCTGTCAAGATTTACGGGAAATCCCGACAGCGTTGTTACCGCGCACAACGGAGAAGCGCTCGCGAAGCTCGTAAAGTTCGTCGCTGTCACAAGCAGCCAGATCGGCAGCCGCTCAATGCGCCTTGCCGAGACGGAGGAGGATTTCAAGTCCAAGCAGGAGAACGCCGCGGAGCAAATCAGAGAATTCGCCGACAGCGATGAGATCAACGCGGATATTGAAGAGGGATGGTAAGTAGTTGTTAGTTTTATAGCGATTAGTAGCCAGTTATTTGAGCGGGTAAGCACCTCGATCCCAAGAACCGGCTACCGGCTGCTATTTTCTAGCAACTATCGGGGGAACATATGTATAAGGGGATAAATATCGCCGTCCGAGGGGCTTCTCACGAGGAGGACGGCTCCGGCTGCCAGGACAGCGCGCGGGTTTATATTTCGGACAACTTCGCCGCGGCGGCTGTCGCGGACGGGCACGGAAGCGCCAAGCACTTCCGGTCGGCGGCGGGGAGCGAAATGGCGACGCGTGTCGCAATTCGGTCACTTTGCGACTTCAACGAGCGAAACGGCGGTTTTGCCGAGATATTCAAGCGCGGCGAGCACAACGCGGCGCGGCGTATCGCGGGGAATATGATCTGCGGCTGGAACAGCGAGATCGCCGCGCATATCCGCTTGCTCCCTCTGAATGAGCAGGAGCGCGGGATAAACGAAAAATTCGGCGGGATCGCCAATGAGGTAATGTACGGCGCGACGCTTATCGTTGCGTGTATGTTCGAGGGCGGGTGCTTCGGGCTGCAAATCGGTGACGGGGATTTCTGCGCGATGCTTAACAGCGAGATGATCTCCCCGATGCCCGAGGACGCGAAGCTCGTCGGAAACCTCACGACCTCGCTTTGCGACAACGACGCCATTGACAATTTCAGGTTTTTTTATACCGAGGAGAACTTCTCCGGGGTGATGCTGTCGAGCGACGGCTTGATAAACTCATTCGTGAATGTCGCGGATTACCTGAAATTCGGCAGGCGCGTGCTGAGCTCGGTGGAAACGGGCGCGACAAGACCGCTGGAGGAGCATCTGAAAACGCGATCGAAATACGGTAGCAGAGATGATATTTCGATTGCGGCAATCACCGTGATATAGTCAACACTTCCGAAGCGCATTAAAGGCGCGTCGCGAGCCAATCAGCTCAACTTCAGACCCATGTCGCGAAAAAAGCGCCTACTAAAGTGGAGTGAAGCGAAGCGGAACGGAGCATTTGCAGGCGGCTAGGCAAACGGAGCGAAGCGAAGTGAGCCGGTTTTTCGCGACTTTTAAATCCGGAGGAGATTAGTGTAAGAGAACGGCATTATAGCGCGTCGCGAGCCAATCAGCGCGACTTTAAAATAAAGCTACAAGACCGCATTATAAATCATTAAAAACCAGAAAGGGGAATTAAAGCTATGGAATACGAATTGCACACCAATGAAAAGTTAGACAAACAGCCTATCTCGGAGCTTTTTGCGAAGCGCAAAACTATCAACAAGGACGACGAGGCGGCGATGACCGAGCTTACGAGCCAAATCATCGCGGAGCTTGTTATGAACACTACGTTTATCGCGCCCGTGCAGCTTGGGGAGAGCTCCGGCGACGAGCAGGCGGTGACGTTCCGGCTGATACAAAGCCCGCAGGGAGTGCGGTACTTCCCGGTGTTCACGTCCAGCGAGGATCTGGAGACGTGGGAAGAGCTCGGGAAAACGGACACGGTTCACATGACGTACGACGGCTACGCGGAGCTTATCAAGAATAACGACGCAATGGGCGGTATCGCGGTAAATCCGTTCTCGGACAACTGGATGGTCGACAGGCGTCTCGTGCTGCAGTGGTACGAGCGCAAGTCGCTGATTCTTAACGGCTATGCAAGCCACACTATCACAAGCGATTCAAGATACGAGTTTATCGAGCTGAGCTCGGACGAGCTTCGGGATAAGCTCATAGCTGCGGCGAAAAATCAGCCCAAAATCAAGACGATCCGGCTGCGCGGGATAAATCTCGAGGGCAGGGACGGCTTTATCGCGGTGGTTGACGTTGAAGGCGACCGCTCGGGCGTTTTCCAGGAGCTCGGCAACGCTGCAAGAGACCTTCTCGGCGACAAGCAGCTTCATATCGTGCTGTTTGATTCCGACTTCGGTAAGCTTGCCGCCGAGGGCGTTGAACCTATTTACTCAAAGTAATTTAATTACAGTTTTTCCCCGCCTTCCGCGGGGAAAAATACAAAAAATTACATTATGTAACTTTGTAACCAATTTCTTTGTGGAGAATTCACAAAAAAGAGCGCGGTTAATTAGTTTAATTTATTGTAGACAAAAGAAAGAAAAAGTGCTATAATAAGTTTAGGAACGGCATCGGCGAATTGGAGGAAAATCAGATGGCAAAGAAAAAGCTTTTCGGCAACAATATCAAACCGTCCTGCAAGTATTGCGAGCTTGGCACGGCGGGCGATGGGGATAAGATAAACTGCGAGAAGTTCGGCGTGGTTAAGGCGTACGACTCCTGCAAGAAGTTTGTATACAACCCCTTGAAGCGAATTCCGAAGAAGGAGCTCTCCTTGGCGAATTCGGCAGTAAACGACATAGACTTTTAAAAAATCCCCCCGCTTCGCGGGGGAATTTTTTAATGAATAATGTATAATGTGCAATAGACAATTTCGGAACGCCGCCTTCGGCGGCGATCAAAAATCCCCCGCTTCGCGGGGGATTTTTGATGTTAGGGAATAGTTGTTAGCAGCCGATTTTCCGAACGGAAAATCGTTTCGGTTTCCATAACTACTAACAACTATTAAACTAATAACTATGGGGGGGAAATCATGGACAACAAAAGAGTGGACGCGGCTCGGATCGTTTTGAAGTGCTTAGGCGTTGTGGCAGCGGTGTTTGCGCTTATCGGCAGCATCGGGTGCCTGGTTTCGGTCGCGAAAATAAACAGCCTGGGAAACCTCAGCTCAAGCGCCGCGGCGGGGCTTCAGGCGCTGAACGCGATAATGTCGCTTGTGCGCGATTATGACTTCGCGCGTGTTGGTGCGCTTATTCTTCTTGGCTTCGCCTCAATTCTCGCGGTGCTTGACAAGGCAAGCGGCAGTGCCGAGCGCGGCATTTCGATTTTCACAAACACAATGGCGGCGTTAGGGCTTGTGGCGGTGGTTTCAACCTCGCTTTGGCTTACTTACCTGCTGGCTTATGAGGAGCAAATGAAATACTTCCGAAATTGGAAACGGGACGGCTATGCCTATTCAAGCGCGTCGTTTGGGCAATTCGTCAACATACTTTACACCGTCGCGATGATAATTATAATGCTTGCGGCAATCTCGATGATAATCTCGCTTATTTACTCGATTTACCGCATTATCACGTTGAAGACGGCTGCGAGAAGCTACGCAAATCAACAATACGCTCAGCAATATCAGCAGCCGTACCCTCAGCAAGGTTATCCCCAACAGCAATATCCGCAGTATCCGGGGCATGATCAGAACAACAACACAAACGTGTGACCGCAGAAAGGAGTCAGTTTATGAATGAAACGATCGTAAAAAAGCTTCGCGGCGGGATCACGGGGGCGTTGGTTTTGTCCGCAATAGTGGCTTTGTTGGGCGCAATCGCGATTTTCGTGACAATGGGAATGGCAAGCGACGAGCAGTATGTCCTGATTGAAATTCTGGTGTCCGCGTGGGATCTTCTGAGAATGGGCGGCTTTGGAATGTTCACGTGCTCGCTTATTTCGGTGATCTTTGAGCTTTTCGGGAAGGCTCCGGGCAAGCTTTATGCGTTTGTTATGCTCGGCGGCTCGGTTTTCGGACTGATCAGCGGCTTTATGCTGTCGATAAGCTCGATGCTCAAAACGGCAATGCAAACATATTCAAGCTTCCTCGGCGACTCCAACGGCTCGGAAATTTTCATACCGGCGTCTGTTTTCGGGATCGTTTCCGCGGTTATCGTTTTTGTCGGGCTTGGAATGAGAGGAATGAAGCCGCACTCGGCTGCCTATCCGCCGCAATATCCCGGCTATCCGCAGTACCCGCAGCAAAGCGTGCCCGTTCCGCCGCCTGTTGACATTAACAAGCAATAATCAAAAATAAGAATCCCCCGCGGCGCGGGGGATCTGCTATTCCATAAGCTCCAGTTCGCTTGTGTCGAGATAATCCTCAACATACTGCTTCGTGAGCAGCCTTCTCGGTATATAATCGTTGTACTTTCCAGCTATTTCGCAGTTTTCGGGGATTTTGAAGCCGTATTTGTCCGCGCCGTTGGCTTTAATATCCGAAAGCGCCTCTAAAAGCGCGTCCTTGCCCATATCCGTACGGACCTCTATGCAAACGGGAATGTAGCGCTGGAGATACGCGTCCGCTTGGAAGCCGCGTTCTCTTAACGCGTACATCAAAGCCATAGTTCCGCGAGTTCCCAAAAACGGGAAAACGGCGTAATTGGTGTCGGAGATCGGCAAGATCATACGCTCTCCCGCCGAGAGTGCTCCGCCGCTCAACATCTTGTCCGTAACAAGCTCGCCGCCCGCTGCGTTGCGGCAAAGCATTCTGATGTCGTTCAGGCGCTTCTGCGCCGTTGCGTCCAGAAACTTATACTGCTCGTCGGAGCGGATTATCTCCAGGATTTGCTTCATAACGCGCGTGTGAACATACTCGTTGCCCGTGTCCGTCCACATATTCGCGGAAATGCCCTCTATCTTCTTGACGTAGATGATGAGGGCTTTTTTGTCGAGCTCCGTGACCTCCCAAGCCTGCCCTGCGAGCGCGAACTGAGACTTCGGCGGGAACGGGTTCTGCACCGTGCCGATGACCTCCGAGCCGAGCCGCACCGTGAATTCCAGCGGCACGGAAAACACCGCGAGGAACTCGTAATTGGAGACTATACCCTCGCCCTTTTCGCCGATAAGAAGCCCGCCGTCCTCGGCGCGTTCCAAGTGTCCGTTCTCGAGAAGATGCCGCAGCAGCTCCAGATAGTCCTCTTTGGTAACATGGCTGAAAACCGAAAGCGTGAGTATCTGCCTTGCGAGCTCGCGCGGCTGAACGCTCCCCGAAGCCGCCATTATCGCCATTGTCTGATGATAGAGCAGGTTGAACGGCAGCTTTGGAAGATACATCGGCTCGACCCATTTTTCGCGGGTGTACAAGAGGATTTCGGCTATGCACATCACGAAATCCCAGTTGATGTCCTTGTAGAAGAGGTTCTGCGGGACGCTCATATCCTGTCGGAACGCGAAATACATCTCGCCCGCCGCTCCGTTTCTCCTGCCCGTGCGCCCCAATCGCTGAACAAAGCCCGAAACGGTAAGCGGGCAGCCCGTCTGGACTATTCGCTCCAAATGCCCGAGATCGATGCCAAGCTCCAGCGTGACCGTCGCGCCCGTGCAGACGGGCAGCTCGCCCGAGCGCATACGCTCCTCGGCGAATTCCCGCAGCGCGGGAGAAATGTTCGCGTGGTGAACGAGATAGCAGTCGCTCCCCCGCCGCTCGCCCGAAATGCGCTTTAAGTGCGCGATATTCTCCTCCACCTCTCCCTTGCTGTTCGAGAACAAAATGCAGCGCTTGCCGTGAGTTACCTCATAAAGATAATTGTAATAATTCCGAAGCAGGACTTTGCTGTCCTTTTGCGGTATCTTCTCGGCGATCGGGAAGAATTTGACGGACAAACGCACCGTTCTTCCCTTTTCGCGTACTTTAGGAGTTACGCAATGAGCTCTTGTTCCCATTGAGAGCCACTTTTCGGCGTTCGTGGGGTCGCCGAGCGTCGCCGAGAGACCAATTCTCCGCGGCTCAAAGCCTATTATCCGCTGAAGTCTTTCGAGTATCGAGAGCAATTGCAGCCCGCGGTCTCCGTCCATAAAGTAATGAACCTCGTCGATGATGACAAAGCGCAAGTCCGAGAAGAGCCTATAAGCGCCGGAGCTATTGCGTATTAAAAGGCTTTCAAGGCTTTCGGGAGTTGTCTGCATAACGCCGCGCGGGCTTTGCAGGAGCTTTTTCTTGCGGGTCTGCGAGGCGTCGCCGTGCCATTTCGTCACGGGAATGTCCGCTTCCTCCAAGAGCTCCTCCAGCCGCTCGAACTGATCGTTTATCAGCGCCTTTAGCGGCGAGATGTACAGCGCCCCGACGCTCCCGGACGGGTTCTCGTACAGCTGCGTCAGCACGGGCAGGAACGCCGCCTCGGTCTTGCCGCTTGCTGTGCCGGACGTGAGAAGCAGGTTGTCCTCGGTGTCGAAGATGATCTCCGCCGCCGCGACCTGTATCTCGTGAAGCTCGTCCCATCTGTTGCGGTAGATGTAGTCTTGGATAAACGGCGCGTATCTGTAAAATATGTTGTCGCTCATAGCCTGTCCGTATTCTCCTCTCAAAAACGGCTCCTCCACTATTGCGGAGAAGCCGCGTATCTATATGTTATCTGCAGCCGCAGTCATCGTTGTCACGGCGCGATCTGCCGTCGCCGCGGCGCGGTCTGTTATCGGAACGTCCGCAGGACGAGCAGCGGTTTGAGCGTCTGCCAAATCCGAAAAAGAACATATTATCAGCTCCTTTGCTTTATGATGGGGAACTTCCCCTCATCGTATTATATGCTCTTTACGTAAATTCTGCTATCATCGCCGTAGATGTCTACGCAGTTTTCCTTGTATTCATAGCCGTACTTC
The DNA here is from genome assembly GCA_029062865.1 of Oscillospiraceae bacterium. Taxonomy (GTDB): domain Bacteria; phylum Bacillota; class Clostridia; order Oscillospirales; family Ruminococcaceae; genus CAG-115. The sequence continues at coordinate 1,297 of JAIDPG010000291.1, read as the reverse complement.
TCGTACAAGCCCGTGTGATCGGTGCAGATATAAATGTTCTTCACGCCGCGCTCCCGCGCAAGCTCCTCGCAGCGTGCGATAAGCCGCCCCGCGTATCGGTGTCCGCGGTATTCGGGAGCGGTGAACACAAAGCCTATCCACGGGTAAAGCGTCTTATCGTCAACGCAGTCTTGGAACGAGAACGTCAGATATGAAACAAGCCTATCCCCGTCCGTAAGCATCAGCAAAACGCCGTCGCCGAGCTTTTCAAAAAACGTTCCGCTCTCGAGAAATCCCGCGAGCGCGGGACCCGCCGACCATTCGCTAGCCTTGATCTCGGCGAGCCAATGCGGCTTGTTTTCGCTTTCAAAGTAATTTATTATCTCCATATGACCTCACATATTCAGGTTATCTTCCGCCGCGGCGTTCATCCATTCGGCGCTTTTCTCCAAAGAAGCGCGGGTGTCATCGGAATTGTCCCACCAATCCCATTCCGAAGCACTCATCAGCTTTAGCACCGCGGGCTTGTAAACCTTCTGCACACGGAAATTGCAAACGTGCTTTCTGCGGATAACGACCTCAATGTATTGCTTCATATGCCGCGGAACGCCGATAACAAGAATATTCTCATGACCCATTCCACCGTAAACGAGATTTATAAACACCTTCGCGCCCGGGCGGAACTGCTTGTTGCCGTATCGTATCTCGTGCTCCTCGCCGAACTCGTGCGTTTCGACGATGTTCCCGACAAGACACCAGCGCCATTCCGCCGAGGTTTGATCTTCTTTATTTATACAGTCCATAATCACAAAACTCCGAATAAAATCATACCGATCGTGTTTATCGCGAAATTCGCGAACATATGTACAAACCACGACGAGTAGATGTTTCCGTTTTTCTCGTTCAGATAGTTGAAAATACATCCGCCCGCGATCAGCCCGAAAAGCAGCAGCGCCAGCGCCCCGATGCCGAACATTCCGATAAGCATTCCGATGTGATACACCGCGAAAACGCACGAGCTGAATATATACGCGAATACTCGGCTCGTGTGCTTTTTGAGCGTGATAAACCCGTAGCCCCTGAAAAAGAACTCCTCCAGAAACGAATTCATCAACGAAATATACAGCGAAACGTAAATGAAATTGTCCGCGGTGATGCCCATTCCGTTCGTAAGGCTCGATGTGACGTTTGAGAAATCTATCGTGTTCCGAAGCAGGAAATACGCCGCCATTATCACCGCGTAGACCGCCGCTCCGAGAAGCAGCGACTTTAAAATCCCGCGCTTTTTATAAACAAACAGCTTTTTGAATTCCCCGAG
>JAIDPG010000290.1 GCA_029062865.1 Oscillospiraceae bacterium | reverse complement strand
GTGCTTGTCACGGCGCTGTCCGTCGTCGCGAGAAGCGAGCCGTCGGAGCTGTTGGCGTCGCCTTTAGAGCAGCCCGTCATTAAAGCGGAGATCGCCATAAACGCCGCGATCGTTGTGAAGTTGAATTTCATTTTCATTCCTCCGAATTACATCTCTTCGTGATTATCCGTAAGTAAGCTGCACATAACCGTAAGATTTCCGTTTCTCGCGCGAATCTTATCCAAAAATTCCTTTTCCTTTGAAAGATCCTTTAGTATAAGCTCATAACGCAGCTCATAGAGCGTTCCCATGCTGACGGTTTTCGACATCAGCAGACGGTGGGAGATCGTGTACTCTTTAAAGAGGTCGCCAAAGCACGTTGTATAGTCAAGATCCTCGGGAATTAAAATCCGCAGAAGCTTTGAGGAGCGCACAATTCCAAACAGCGGCGTAAATCCAAGCACCGCGAGAATAATCCCCGCCGCGAGCGTTATCATCAGCGCGAAGCCGAGGTAGCCCATTCCCGTCGCGAGACCCACTCCCATCACGAGGAAAACGTAGCAGAGCTCACGAGACGTTCCCGGCGCGGAACGAAACCGCACGAGATTGAACGCGCCCATAACCGCAAGTCCCGCGCCGACCGAGCCGTTCACCATCATAATTACGGACTGCACGAGGATCGGCAAGACGACAAGCGTCACCATAAGGTTTTTCGAGACGCGCGGGTTGTTCAGCCTGTAGAGAAACGCCGCGACAAGCCCCAAGCCGGCCGAAGTAAGCGTGCAGAAAACCGCGCTCTGGGCGGTAAGCCCCACCGAGGGATCGATTATTGTTCCAAACATATGTCTTTAAACTCCCATTTTGAAATTTTGTCTAACTTCGCTTGAATAAATGCTCCCGTATTTTGAGAACGAGCCGTGATAGATTTTAAGCCGCGACAGAACCCTTACAAGCTCCAGCGGTATCGCTCCGACGGATTTTACCTCCATAACCCGAAACGGCTGCGACATCAGACGCTTGCCGCTGTCGCCCTCTCGCAGGTCTAAGCCGTCTCGGCGAAAGCGGATATTGCCGTCCATTGTCATTCTGAACTCCCTGTCGGTGTTGCCGTAAAACGCCCGCCTGTCGTAGCAGATAACGATCTTCGGCTTGAGGCTCATGCGCTTGATTAAATAATCCAGCTCCTCGAAAACCTGCCCGCGTGTCTGCGGCTCCGAGCCCTCGGTTATGTAGTCGAAGAGTTCTTTATAAGGTCGCTCCAGACGGCGTTTGTAAGTCAACCCGCGGTATTTTTTCTTGATCTCCAGAAACGCCTTTGAGTCGTCGCTCGCTTGGTTTCCATAGCAGCGAAGCCTCACCTTTTCCTTGTAGATCGGCTTGCCGAGCGAGCTTCGAATAAGGTCGTTGTTGCGGTTGTCGAGGTAGATGTTCATGATCGTGTGCAAGCCAAACTCGTCCTCCGTCATAAAATCCCCGACAGCCGAAAGCACCTCGTTATACTGCCGCTCGTCAAGCAAAAATTTCATTTCGCGGCGCTTAAACGTGTTTGCGTAAGCCATTTTTGTACTCCTTTATAGTTTGCGTTTTCCCGCCATCGACAAGGAAACGCGCCAATCAACCAAAAGATTTTTTATTTTCCCCGCGGGGGAGAAGCGATTGTTTTTCATTTCCCGCGTAAGCGGGGAAAATAAAAAGAAAACAGAATTATCCAAGGGAGGTTGTTTACAATATTGATTATAGACCTGTTATGTGAAAGTTTTATGATAAAAATAAAAAAATTTCCTAGATTTTTTTGTGAGGAACTTCGGAAATAATATAATAATCCCCCGCGAAGCGGGGGATTTGAGTTTTATCTTTTGTCAATCGGTATGTACTCTTTATTAAGGTTGATTGCCTTGTAAGCGGGGCGAATAATGCGCTTGCCGTTTATCATTTCCTCCATGCGGTGCGCGCACCAGCCTGCCATTCTCGCGCAGGCGAACAGCGCGGTGTACATCTCCACGGGGATTTTCAGCATCTTGTATACAAGCCCCGAATACATATCCACGTTCGCGCATATATTTTTTATGTCACCGCGTTCGGACTTGAACACTCCGGGCGTGAGGCGCTCTATCGAGTCAAGGAGCTTGAACTCGCGCTCGAATTCCGTGCCCTCGGCGAGCTTCATCGCGTTGGATTTGAGGATCACCGCGCGCGGGTCGGACAGCGTGTAGACCGCGTGTCCCATTCCGTAAATAAGCCCGGACTTGTCGCCCGCTTCCTTGCGGAGCAGCTTTATAAGATACGCCGAGAGCTCCTCGTCGTCGTTCCAGTCCTTAACGCCCGTCTTGACGTGCTCAAGCATTTCCATGACCTTGATGTTAGCGCCGCCGTGCCGCGGACCCTTAAGCGAGCCTATCGCCGCGGCATAAGCCGAGTATGCGTCAGTTCCCGAACTCGAAACCGTGCGGCACGTGAACGTCGAGTTATTACCTCCGCCGTGCTCCGCGTGGAGCATAAGACAGATATCAAGCAGCTTCGCTTCGTCGGCGGTGTAGGCGCGGTCGTCGCGCAGCGTCGACAGAATACTCTCGGCAAGGCTTTCGTCCTTGTTTATCTGGTGCATTACCATCGTGTCGTTGTGATAAAATCTCCGCAGCGCCTGATAGCTTGCAACCATGATAGCGGGGAGCTTTGAGATAACGGAAATGGCTTTAAGCATCTCACTTTCGGCGGACTTGTCCTCGGGGTCGCTGTCGTAGCTGTACAGCGTGAGCACCGCCTGCTGCATTTTGTTCATGATATTCGGCGAGGGATTGCGCATGATAACGTCCTCGCTGAAATACCGCGGCAGCTCGCGGTACTCGGCTATAAGCCGCGCGAACGAAGAAAGCTCGTGCTCGTTCGGCAGCACGCCGAAAAGCAGCAGATACGCTACCTCCTCATAGCCGTATCGGCGGTCGTTCAGCGCGCCGCTGACTAAATCGGAGATGCTGTAGCCGCGGTAGATCAGGTCGCCCTCGATAGGGTTCTTCTCGCCCTCGCTCATTACATATCCGTGGACGCAGCAAACGTTCGTAATCCCCGCCAGTACGCCCGAGCCATCGGAATTGCGCAGCCCGCGCTTTACGCCGTATTTATTGTACAGCGCCGCGTCTATCACGCTGTTATGGCAAAAATCCTCGCACATATGGCGCAGCCTGTCGGTAGACTTCAGCTGATCCAGCTTATCCATAATAATCCCCCCTGAAATTTGAAAAGTGACGGAAGTGTCAAAAGAATATTCAGTCTGTGAAGTAATTCATTTTGTTTCCCCGCTGTAGGCGGAGAAACAAAAACTATATATTCATTATAGCATATTTTTTAAATAAAGTCAAGGGGAATTTGAATTTTATTGGATTATATATTGCAAAATGCGCAAGTGGGAATTATTTGGCTAAAGGAGAAACGATGACAAAACGCAGAAAAATCACGATAATTACGGCGGCGCTGGCTTTGGCGATTGCTGCGGCTGCGGTTTTTTTCATATTTCCGCGCAAAAGCTCCTCCGGGAGCGAGACGCCCTCTCGGATAAGCGTTTACGACAACGCCGCGGGGGTGATCTACACTCCCTCCTATGAGGACTTCCTCGCGGGGTGCGTCGCGGGGCTGACGCCGAATAATTCCGAGCTCGACCCCGAGGCGATGCGCGCTGTCGCAATCGCGGAAAACACTCGGATAAAATACTTCCTCGCAAACAAGAGCGGCTTTGGCGGGATCGGAGATCTGGGCGCGGATCTCACGGTCAGCGAATATCTTCCGTACTCGCCCGAAAAAGTCAACGAAAGGGTGAAAAAAGCGGCGAAAGAGGCGGCAAACGCTTCGCTCAGCTTCAACGGTGAGCCGTTCATCGCGCCGATCTGCAGGATCTCCGCGGGGCGAACGGAGGCGCTGCCGCCGTATTCGCCATCGATAGGGCTTCCGTGCGACGTTGACGCGCCGGGCTGCAACGGCAGCTCGTCATTCACGCCCGAGGCTGTCCGCGAGGCACTCGGCGGCGGGAATTTGTCCTACAACTTCGCCGAATGGTTCCGCGACCCCGTCTACACGGAAAACGGAACGCTTCGCTATATCGAGTTCAGCGGCGAGCGGATAACGGGCGACACGCTGAAAAAAAAGCTCGGGCTTCGCAGCACGGCGATCTCCGTTGATTTCCGCGAGGATCTGTTTTATTTCACGACCAAGGGCTGGGGCGACAACAAGGGCATGAGCGTCAACGCCGCGAATTACCTGGCAAAAAAAGGCAAAACCGCGGAGGAGATTCTCGCGATTTTTTATCCGGAAGCAGTGATCAATTGATAATGTAGAAAGGATAATGTATAATTTTGGAGCGAAAAAACGCACGGCTTCGCCGCGCCAATTTAAAAAGCCGCATTGCGGCTTAAATTACAAAATCCCCCGCGAAGCAGGGGATTTTGTTTTATAATCGCGCGCGTGCCGAAATTGTCCATTGTCCATTGTCAATTATTTTTAAGTTTGTCTATCGAAAAAGCTGTTGACTTTATTACCCAAATGTGCTATAATTAAGAAAATATCACAAAGCGGGGAGGGTTTTGATTGTCCATTCGGGTGCAGTGCTGCGCGGCAGCGGTAATGCTTGTGCTGCTGTATTTCTACAGGCGGCAGAAGCGCATCGGGCTGCGGACGGGGCGGGCTTATTGGCGAATGTTCTGCGTGGCGTTTTTGTCGATCTCGTTCGACATAATCTCCTGTGCCGCTATCACGAATATGGAGATGCTCCCGAAAATTCTTGTGGAGCTCGCGTGCAAAACCTATTTAGCGTCGCTCGATTGCCTTTCGGGCTTTGTACTGCAATATATCGGCGCGGATATTTTCAAGGACAAAACGACCTACCGCCGCGTTATGGTGTTTTATTCCGCGTTTATTTTCGTGGGAATTACGACGATTTTCCTCCTTCCGATAAGCTATCACACGGGCGAGGGCGAGCTTTACACCTACGGACCGAGCGTCATCGCGACGTATGCCTTCGCGGGCGCGACGATTATCGGCATATTCCTCAGCATTATAATCTCGCGGCATAAAATGAACAAGGATCGCCGATACGGCGTAATGATCGGAATCGGCTGCATTATGACCGCGGCTGTGATCCAGTTTTTGAACAATCAGCTGCTGATGATCGCCTTCGCGGAGGCGATGTGTATGGTCGTGCTGTTCCTTTGGCTTGAGAATCCCGGCTATTATATCGACGTGCGCACGGGAATGTTCAACCAGAACGCCTTTAACCTCTACACAACGCAGCTGTATCAGAACAACAGCGGCTTCTCGCTTATCCAGATAATTTACGAGCCCGGCTCCTGCCGCTCGCAGAGCATTGACGAGCTCCTTACGGAGGTCGTGAGCTATCTGAAAAGTATTCCGAAAATTCTCACATTTAAAAACGTCGGAAACGAGATCATCGCTATTATTGAAAATACGGAAAGCTCCGCCGAGGTGCTCCAAAAGCTCCGCGGGAGATTTGAGGAGGGCTGGGGAAAATCCCGCGACGTTGAGATCAACCCATACTGGATTTACGTTCCCGATGCGAATATTGTAAGCAGCACGGGCGAGCTTGTGAATATGCTGCGCTATGTTCGGGTAAACAGCTCGGAGCTTGCCGAAACGCACCTCGCCGAGGTCGGGCAGGAGCTCGCCGACAGCATCAACGAGGAAAAGCTCATCGCGGAGCTTATCGCGAACGCGCTTGTCGACGACAGGGTAGAGGTGTTCTACCAGCCGATCTACTCGACAAAGGAACGCGCGTTCACCGCCGCCGAGGCGCTTGTGCGCATACGAGACGAGTTCGGGAATATCGTCCCGCCGAACAAGTTCATCGGTGTGGCGGAAAGCAACGGAATGATCATAAAGCTCGGCGAGACGGTTTTCCGTAAGGTCTGCCGCTTCTTATCGGAAAACGCTCCTCATTCGATCGGGCTGCGTTATATCGAGGTCAATCTCTCTATGATCCAATGCGCCGACGACCGCCTGGCGGGCGATTATATCGCCATTATGAAGGAGCACGGCATTACTCCCGATATGATAAATCTCGAAATTACGGAATCCGCGTCGCTTGAGGCGAAAGCCACGCTGCTCCAGAATATGCGCCGCCTTATCGATTTCGGCGTGAGCTTCTCTCTGGATGACTTCGGCACGGGGCACTCGAATTTGAATTACATCATCGATATGCCCGTTGAGATAGTGAAATTCGACCGCGAGATGACCAATGCCTATTTCGAGAACAGCAAGGCAAAATACATAATGGACGCGGCGATGGCTATGATCCACGGAATGGACTTGAACATCGTCTCGGAGGGCGTTGAAACAGAGGATCAGCTACGCGTGATGGAGGACTTGAACATCAACTACATTCAGGGATTTCTGTTTTCAAAGCCGTTACCGGAGAATGAGTTTTTAAACTTCCTGCGCGAAAAAAATCACGTTATTTAAAAGAAATTTCAAAACCGCGCAAATTGAGCTGTGCTCAATTTGCGCCAGCCAAGCACCACGGCGTTATTTAAAAGAAATTTCAAAACCGCGCAAATCGAGCTGCGCTCAATTTGCGCCAGCCAAGCACCACGGCTCCGCTTCGCTGCGCCGTGGTGCTTGCTTTTTGAAATTTCACTGTTCGCTTGAACTGTTGATTTTGATTTTATTGAAAGAGATTTCTAAATATTGATTTTATCCGTTACAGTATTTTCCAGAGCGTAGGCATCTGCATTGTTTTGAAAATGCCGAGCTGCACTTCGGCGCGGTCGCAGGCGGCGTAGACCTCCTCCTCGTCTTCCGAAAGCGCGAACGAGTAAATGTCCGCGATAGAGGTCGTGATCTCCACCGCGTGCCCGAGGTCGTTTATCAATACCGACTTGTCCATAAACGCCTCCCATTCGGTTTGAAGCTTGCCTGCGACCTCTATTGCCGCGTCTGCGTCGCCGTTTTGATACGCGTTTTCAACGGAGTTCACCCTTTCGATAAAGCCTTCGGTTTTTCACTTCACCTCAAAGACCGACCAGCAGCACAACAACGCGATAACCGCCAAAATCACGATGCTTAACACAATTCGCT
>JAIDPG010000029.1 GCA_029062865.1 Oscillospiraceae bacterium | reverse complement strand
AATCAAGATCGATCAGGTTGTTATCGGCTCGTGCACCAACGGCCGATACAGCGCCCTCGAAACGGCGGCGGCTGTCGTAAAGGGCAAGAAGGTCGCGAAGGGCGTTCGCGCTATCGTTATCCCCGCGACGCAGCAGATCTACCTCGACGCGCTGAGAAACGGGCTGCTTGAGATTTTTGTTGAGGCGGGAATGGTAGTTTCCGCGCCGACCTGCGGCCCTTGCCTCGGCGGGCATATGGGAATTCTCGCGCCGCACGAGAGGGCGATTTCGACGACTAACAGAAACTTCGTCGGCAGAATGGGAGACACCACCTCGGAGGTTTATCTCGCAAGCCCCGCAATCGCGGCGGCAAGCGCTTTGACCGGCTTTATTTCTAACGTACAGGAGGGTTAAACTATAATGAAAGCACACGGAATTGTACATAAATACGGCGACAACGTTGACACGGACGTAATAATCCCCGCGCGTTATCTCAACACCTCCGACCATAAGGAGCTTGCTTCGCATTGTATGGAGGACATCGACAAGGATTTTGTCAAGAACGTAAAAGAGGGCGACATTATGGTCGCGAATATGAACTTCGGCTGCGGAAGCTCCCGCGAGCACGCGCCTATCGCTATTAAGGCAAGCGGCATTGGCTGCGTTATCGCTTCGACATTCGCACGGATCTTCTACCGCAACTCGATTAACATCGGGCTTCCGATTTTGGAGTGTGACGAGGCGGCGAAGGATATCGACGCGGGCAACGAGGTCGAGATAGACTTCGACACGGGTATAATCACGAACATCACCAAGGGCAAAACCTATAAGGCGCAGCCGTTCCCCGATTTTATCAAGGAGATAATCAATAAGGGCGGACTGCTTAATTCCCTGAAAAAATGAGAGTTGACATAAGACCCGCGATTTATTCGGATGTTCCGAAGCTCACAGCGCTGAAGCTCCTCGCGAGAGGGGAGAGCCCCGAGCCCGGGTCCGCGCGGTTTAACGCGGAGCACGGCTATCTCACGGCGTTTCTCGACGAGCGCGAAAAGGTTTTTGTTCAGCTTGTAGACAGAGCGCCGATAGCGTTCTGCGCCGTGCGGGAGTGCACTAAAAAGCCGTTCGTCGGCTTTGCGTATATCAAGGATCTGTACGTGCTCCCGGAGTGGCAGTCCAAGGGCTACGGCAAAAAGCTTCTGATGCACGCGCTCAGAACAATGCGGCAAAGCGGCTACATCAGCGCCGTCCTGGAGACCGCCGAGGATAATGAAAGAGCTCGGAAATTCTATGAGAAATTCGGCTTTGAAAAGCGGGAGAATAACAGCGGGTACGTTAC
>JAIDPG010000289.1 GCA_029062865.1 Oscillospiraceae bacterium | reverse complement strand
CGGGCGGTCAGGCTTCCAAGGCTACGAACATCGGTGCGGTTGCGCAGTTCGCGGCAGGCGGTAAGGACGTCAAGAAGAAGGATCTCGCGGGCATCGCGATAAGCTACGGCTACATCTACGTTGCGCAGATAGCAATGGGCGCAGACCGCAACCAGTGCTTGAAGGCAATTGCGGAGGCAGAGGCTTACGACGGACCGTCGCTCATCATCGCATACGCACCCTGCATCAACCACGGCATCAAGGGCGGTCTTACTATCGCTCAGCAGGTTGAGAAGGAAGCGGTTGAAGCGGGCTACTGGCATCTGTTCAGATTTAATCCCGCTCTCGCGGACGAGGGCAAGAGCCCGTTCTCGCTCGACAGCAAGGCTCCGACGGGCGACTACAAGGCGTTTATGATGAGAGAGGTTCGCTACAACTCTCTGATGCGCGCTAATCCCGACAGAGCGACTATCCTGTTCGACAAGTCCCTCGCAAACTCCAAGGCGAAGTACGATCACCTTGTTGAGATGCAGAATATGTACAAGAACGAGTTTGAGAAGTAATCGGACTCGAAGATCATAACGCGTTCCCCCGAGGAAACTCGGGGGAACGTTTTTTGTTTTGGGGTATTGAGAAGATTGTTGCAGCTATAGAAATGTTTATTAAGTTGAAGCATTTAAAGGCTCTGTCAACAAAATTGCCAAAAAACGTCTCGCGAATTTGTTGAAACTCACAAAATCGCATATTTCCTTAAAAAATGTGTAATATTTAAAAAGTTTTTCTGTCTATAAAAGTAGAAAGCAAAATATCGCTATAATCTAAGGAGGAATTTATGAAAAAAATATTATCGATGATCTCGGCAATCTTAATAGTCGCGACACTCGCGGGCTGCAGCAAACAATCCACGCTTACGGGCGAGGAATCACAAGCGTTTTCACAGGGCGTTCAGGAGAATTCAACTCCCGCGGAGATCATTGAGGACATTCAGCTTCAGAAGATCTCCGACCTGCGCGGAGATCTGGACAGACAAATTGAGGCGATAAGGAACGCGGATTACGACAACCTGCACGCACTGGATAATTTCACCGTGACAATTCCCGAAACGGACGTGCTTTACGAGCTGGAGCTCACGAAGCGGGAATACACGTGGCAAGAGTATTACGACAAGTTTTACCGCGTCTTCGAAGCGAATTTCGGGGATATTTACACTGAGGAGGAAATGGCGCAGATTTGCTCCGCCCTTGCGCAGGAGGATGAGTGGAGCGACGTTGACGGCTACGGCGAAATTGCAACGCTTGCCGAGCGGCGCGAGAAGTTCGACAGCGGCGAGCTGACATTCAAGTGGCTTGAGTTTTCCAAGGACAAGGCGTATCTTGAGATAAGCGCGGGCATGGGCGGCGGAATTTATCGGATGTACCACGACGGCATAAAAACCCGCTCTAATTTCGATGGAGACCCTGAATCTTATCCCAATCTTTCAAATATCCACGTGGAAAGATTGTTCAAGGCAGTAAAGGAAACGTTTGATGTTAATTCCGACGACAGGTACGAGCTGCTTGACACGGAGGTTTCCGTAAACGATGCCGCCGCGGAGGTCACGCGAATTGTAAAAGAATACGGCTACACCTGGGGCGGCGACCTCGAGCCCGGAATATACGAATATCGCGTTTTTGATCTCAATGACGGAAAGTACGGTCTGGAGTTTGAATTCGCGCCGTTCTACAAGGGTGTGATGCTCGATTGCGGCGACGTGACATATGAAACCTATACCTATGGAATGCCCATTGACTTATACAAGCGCAACCACGATTATTACATCCTTCCCGCGGAGGCTTTAATGATAGAAAGCGGGAAGCTTGAATCATTCAGGTATGGCGACGGTGCGTACAGCGCCGCCGAGCTTGCGGAATATGACAGCGTAATTCCGCTTGACAAGGCGGTGGAGATCGCCGCAGAGAAATTCGGCGGGGGAATGAAGCTGTCGCTCGGCAGCGCGGAGCTGTGCTATTCGGAGATGTATTCCAAAAACGAAGGCTACACCGTAATGGGCGCGTTCCCCGTGTGGAAATTAAAGCTGGCAAACTCCATGGACGGCTGGAAATACATCACGTACATCAACGCCACTACGGGTGAAATGGAATATTATCTCACTGAAAAATGGGTGCTTTAAAGGAGGGAAAAATGAAAAGGACACTCGCATTACTTTGCGCCGCCGCTATGATCGCGACGCTCGCGGGGTGCAACAAAAGAAGCTCGCTTACGGGCGAGGAATCACAAGCGTTTTCGCAAGGCGTTCAGGAGAATTCAACTCCCGCGGAGATCATTGAGGACATTCAGCTTCAGAAGATCTCCGACCTGCGCGGAGATCTGGACAGACAAATCGAGGCGATAAGGAACGCGGATTACGACAACCTGCACGCGCTCGATAATTTCACCGTGACGCTCCCCGAAACGGACGTGCTTTACGAGCTTGAGCTCACGCACCCCGAGTTTGGCTTTCACGATTTTTACGACAAGTTTGACCGCATTTTTGATAGGGATTTCGGCGATTATTATTCTCAGGAGGATAAGGCGAAAATTTACCTCGCGACCGCGGAAGATGACGACTTTTACGCCGATGATTACGCAAAAATAACTCTCGCGGAACGCGCCGACAAATTTGAGAGCAGGGAGCTTAAGCTCTGCTGGCTCTTTGTGGATACAAATAAGGCGTATATAGAAATGTACCCGTTTGGAAACGGCGTTTTTCGGCTTTACCGCGACGGCGTGATCACCCGCGCCGAGCCCAACGAAGAACACACAAAGGTTATTTTTACCGACGCTTATAGGCATTTCAAATTCGTCAAGGAAGCCCTTGATGTAGATTCCGATGAAAGGTACGCGCTGCTCGACAAGGAAATGAGCGTAAGAGAAACCGCCGAGGAGGTCAAGCGGCTTGTTAAAGAAAACGAATACAGCTGGGGCGGTGCGCTCGAGCCCGACGTTTATGAATATCGCGTGTATGATTTGAACGACGGGAAATACGGCTTGGAGTTTATGCTTGCGCCGTCGTACAAGAGCGTAATGCTCGACAAGGAAGATATATTTGAAGAAAGCAGCATACACGTGGGTGCGGATATGGACAGGCTTGATCATAACTACTCAAACTTGCCCGTGCGGGCGTTTGTAATGGAAAGCAGGCAGATAGAAACGTTTTTGTACGGTGACAGTGCGTATGACGTTACGGAGCTTGCGGAGCACGACAGCGTAATTCCACTTGAAAAGGCGGTCGAAATCGCCGCGGAGAAATTCGGCGCGGGAATGAAGCTGTCGCTCGGGCGGGCGGAGCTTCTCTATTCGCCAATGTATAAAACAAGCGAGCTCAACACCAAAAACGGCGCGTTTCCTATATGGAAATTAAAGCTGTCAAACTCCACGGACGGCTGTAAATATATCGCTTACATAAACGCCGTGACGGGCGAGTTTGAATATTATGTTGCCGAGGGGTGGGTACTTTAAAGGAGGACAAAATGAAAAGAACGCTTGCATTACTTTGCGCCGCCGCCCTGCTTACGACGCTCGCGGGGTGCAACAGAAAAACCTCGCTTACGGGCGAGCCCTCGGAAACGTTTTCGCAAAACGCCTCTGAAAATTCTTCACCGCCCGCGGAGATCATCGAGGACATTGAACTGCAAAAAATCTCCGACTTGCGCGGCGACTTGGACAGGCAAATCGAGGCGATAAGAAACGCCGATTACAAAAACCTGCACGCGCTCGATAATTTCACCGTGACGCTCCCGGAAACGGACGTGCTTTTCGAGCTGGAGCTGACGCATCCCGAGTTCACTTGGCACGATTACTACGACAAGTTTGACCGCATTTTCGACAGGGATTTCGGGAACATCTACTCGCCCGAGGATAAGGAGCGGGTGTACCTCGCCGCCGCAGACGAGGACGAGAGGTCCTCTGATACCTACGCGAAAATCCCCCTCGCGGAACGCGCCGACAAGTTCGAGAGCGGGGAGCTTCAGTTTAGCTGGCTCTACGTCCGCACAAACAAGGCTTATTTGGAAATGTACCCGTTTGGGAACGGCATTTTCAGGCTGTACCGCGACGGCATGATAAAACGCGCCAATCCCAACGAAGAGCCAACGGAGGTTCTTTTTACCGACCCCAACCATTACTTTAAAATAGTTAAGGATTCCCTCGATGTTGATTCGGACGAAAAATATGAGCTTCTCGACAAGGAAATGAGCGTAAAGGAAGCCGCCGAGGAGGTCAAGCGGCTGGTCGTGGAGCACGAGTACAGCTGGGGCGGCGCGCTAGAGCCCGAGGCTTATGAATATCGCGTTTATGATCTGAACGACGGGAAATTCGGCTTGGAGTTTATGCTCGCGCCGTCCTACAAGGGAGTTATGCTTGATGTGAACGACGTGTACTCATCAAGCAACATTTATGGAATCCCCGGTGGGGACAGGGAAAATCATAACTACGATCGTTCGCCCGCGCAGGCTTTTATGATGGAAAGCGGGCAGATCGAAAGGTTTATGATCGGCGAAAGCGCGTATGACGTTACGGAGCTTGCGGAACACGACAGCGTTATACCGCTTGACAAGGCGGTCGAGATAGCCTCGGAAAAATTCGGCGAGGGAATGAAACTGTCGCTCGGGCGAGCGGAGCTTATCTATTCGCCGATGTATTTCAAGAACGGCTACACCGAGGAAGGCTATCTCCACTGGGGTTCAAACCCCGTGTGGAAATTAAAATGCGCGAACTCCGTCGACGCTTGGAAGTATATCGTTTATATAAACGCCGTAACGGGCGAGTTTGAATTTTATGTTACAGACGGGTGGGTGGTTTAAGATAATGAGCTATTTATTTTACTGTATCAAAAAGCTGCTGAAGTCCCCCGCGTTCTGGGCTTCGGTGGTTGGAACGGCGGCGGTCTGCCTTTGCTCGGAGATCTATTTTAACTCGCGGACAAACACGCAGGAAACCGTTATCGGAATGTTCGCGCAATACACGCGCGAGGCGTTTCTGGAGGACTCCGGTCTATGCTCCTACGCGGTGTTTTCGGGCGGCTTCGGGGTATGGGCGGCGATGTTCGCGCCGGTGCTCGCGGCGCTTTCGCCGATCACTATCGCGGCTGACGAGCGCAAAAGCGGAATGTGGCGCTTCTCGCTCCACCGCGCGGGGAGAGCGCGGTTCTGCGGCGGTAGCTGCGCGTTCGTGCTGATTGCGGGCGGGCTTGCGATCATGCTCGGCTACGCGCTTTTCGGGGCTTTAACGGCGGTTATGTTCCCGCCTATTTCGGCGTATTCTCCCGATAAAATTGAGATGTTCTCGGCGTATACATTTCGAGAGGGCAGCGCGATGTCGGCGATCTTCAAGGCAGGCGGGCTTCCGCTTTGCGTGATCGCACGGCTCGGCGAAACGTTCCTTTTCGGCGCGGTGAGCGCGGCGGCGGCGATGCTTTTGTCGGCGTTCTGCGAGAACAAATACATCGTCATCTGCACGCCGTTTTTCCTCAAATACTCCCTCGCGCAGATAGACAGCGTGCTGTTGATGGCGGCGGTTTCCGATCCGGAAAACTACAACGAAAAGCTCAAAAAATTCGCGAACATAATCCATCCCGACGGCGCGAATTACTTTTTGAGCTACACCGCAAACGTGCCCCAGATAATAATTACAAACGCGGCGTTTATCTGCTTAATGGTATTATGCTATTGCGTAATTCGAGGAAGGAGGCTGAAAAATGAAACGTAGAAACTTTCTGCTCGCGTCGCTTGCGGAGCTCCGCCGGATATTCCTCGACCCGCGGCTGCTCACCGTCGGAATGCTGCTGGTGTTCATCTACAATCTCGTCGTGAAGGAGCTGTTTTCCCGCGCGGAAAAAACGGGTATGCCCGTCAACGCCGCGGAAACCTTCATCGCGATAGGAAGCTCCGGAATACTGCTGCTTTTCCTGCCGTCGGTGTTTCTGATTCTGATTTCGGATCACCCGAATATGGGCTCGCACACGCTGTATTCGATCCACCGCTCGGGGCGGCTTCGGTGGCTGTTCGGGGAGATCTTCGGGGCGCTGCTTTCAACGATGATATACGTCGTCGGAATGTTTGCGGCGTGCACTGTAATGACGCTCCCGCACGGTTTTCTCGGGCTTGAATGGAGCGACACCGTGACGAAATACGTCTCGATGTTCCCGGAAGAGCGCTTCACGATGATGTCGCAGTATCTGCCGTCGAATTTGTTCAACCAGATGAGCCTTCCGTCCGCGCTTCTGCACACGACGCTGCTGCTGATTTTGTACCTGTTTTCGCTGACCCTTATAATCACGCTGTTCAGAATTCTCGGAATGAAAGCAGCGGGCATCGCGGCGGCGTTCGGAGTGGTCGCAGCCGGCGTGCTGACGTGCGCTGTTCAGGTCAAGGCGATGTGGGCGTTCCCGATGTCGCACACCGTCACTTGGCTGCATTACGACACGGCGCTCCGCGAGCCGATTGTGCCGATGTACGCTTCGTATATCTACTTCGGGGTTTTTATAGCTTTGGGAATAATTGCGAACATAATCGCGATAAAAAAGAATAACATCAACATAACGGAGGACGAATGATGATTACAGTTAGTAACGTAAACTTGACTTTGCAGAAAAACGAGATTTTGAAAAGCGTTTCGGCGAGCTTCGAGCGCGGCAAGATCCACGGCTTGATCGGCAGAAACGGCAGCGGAAAAACAATGCTGATGAAATGCATCTGCGGCTTTGTAAAGCCGACGAGCGGTGAGATCACCGTCGCGGAAAAGCGCATCGGCAAGGACTGCGACTTCCCCGAAAACGTTGGGATTATTATTGAGACGCCGGGCTTTATTCCGTACTATTCGGGCTACAAAAACCTCAAGCTCCTCGCCGATCTGCGCGGGAAGATCACAAAGGAAACGATTCGCGGGACAATGGAGAAGGTCGGTCTTGACCCCGATTTGAAGCGCCACGTCCGCAAATATTCGCTCGGAATGAGACAGCGCCTCGGCTTGGCGCAGGCGATAATGGAAGACCCAGAGCTGCTAGTCCTCGACGAGCCGATGAACGGCTTGGATAAGGACGGCGTTTCGGATATGCGTAAATATCTGCTGGATCTAAAGGCGCAAGGCAAGACGATCCTCATAGCATCGCACTCCGCGGAGGACATCGACGTGCTGTGCGACACGGTCTGCGAGATGGACAAGGGCGCGCTTTCCGTCGTCAGATGACAAAAAATCTCCCCCGGATATAAATCCGGGGGATTTTCGTTATCAGGATTCGCTTTCCTCTTCATCGGAATTGAAGGGCGTGTGCTGCCTAATGTTTACTTCAAGAGTATCATTCACGCCGTTGTGAACACTGCTGAATCCGAAATGGTCATAGTCAAAATTTGGAACCCAGAACCCAACCGAGCCGTAGGCTGTACCATCGTGCACGTTTGGAGCCTCAAACACGGCTTCTACATTCACGTTGTTGACCCCTTCGTTAAAAATGTTGCCTTTTTCGTCAATCAGATACCAGTCGACTTTATCATCATCGTAAGTCCCACGATGAGCGGCACGCAGCTTACCCACGGGCGTGCGGCCCTCAACCTCCTCAAGCAGGGTGTAATCGGGAAGCTTGAACGTATACGTCCTGATCTCCCACCCGTATTCGTCGGTGTAGATGTCATAGCCCATATCATTGGGCTCTTCGCCGTTGAACGTAACGTTGTCGCGCGTCTTAATGCTTGCCGTTGCGGTAACAGCCGTCGCTGCGCACAAAACGGCAGCCGCCGCGGCTATCATCATCGGCTTGAAGTACCTCGCGTGTTTCTTCTCCGCGGGCGCGGATTCGGAAATGATCGCGTCGTCGATGTCGTTCATAGCTTCAAGCAGCGGGTTAAGCTTCTTTAT
Source organism: Oscillospiraceae bacterium (assembly GCA_029062865.1). Classification (GTDB taxonomy): domain Bacteria; phylum Bacillota; class Clostridia; order Oscillospirales; family Ruminococcaceae; genus CAG-115. The sequence goes on along the minus strand of JAIDPG010000289.1, from coordinate 670 downwards.
CTCATTCATCTTTTTCATGGCAAAAATCCCCTTTCAGTCAAGTATTTTTTCAGTGAGCCGCGCAGCCGAGAAAGCGCGGAAGTGGCGGCGGTCTGGCTCATGTAGCACTCCCGCGCGGCGTCCTTTGTTGAGAACATGTAGAAATAGCGTAAGGTAAAAAGCTTCTGTTGTCGTTTTTCAAGCGATCTGAGCCACGCGTTCAGTGCTTCGGAGAGCGCCGCCTTTTCCGCTGCGTCCTCCGGCGAGTTTCCCGACGGCAGGCACTCGTCAAGCTCGGTGAGCAGGTCGGAATTTCTCACGGCGGCGGTGTTGTAGCGCAGCTTATCAACTGCCTTGCGCCGAGTGATCCTGCAAATATACGCTGTGAGATTATCGGGGTCGTCGCGCGGGATTCCCTCCCAAAGCGCGAGAAGCACGTCGTTTTCGACCTCCTCAACGTCCTGCGGCGATTTCAGAACGCCGCGGCACACGCTCGCGATAAGCCTGCCGTATTTCGACTTAAGCTCCCGAAGCGCCGATTGGTCGCGGTTGGCAACCCTGTCGGAAATTACAGCGTCGTCCATTTACTCACCTTCTTTGTTTGGATTAGAAGACCTTCTGTTTATATAGTCGTAAGTGAAACTTTGATTGTCTGTCATATAAACAAAGACGAACCCACGACACAAGAGGC
>JAIDPG010000288.1 GCA_029062865.1 Oscillospiraceae bacterium | reverse complement strand
CTCCCATCATTGTAACGAGCTGGCACGCGGAGACTTATGGCTTTCGGATTTATCCTGTTTCCTGCGCGAAAAAAGCTCGCGCAGCCCGAACGCCAGCAAAAACAGCGCGAACAGCTTTCGCAGCAGGTCGTTGTCGATAAGCTGCGCTCCATACGTTCCGATGACCGCGCCGAGCACTCCGCCGAGCGCGATCTTTTTTACGAGTTTTTTATTTACAAGGTGATTTTTCAGATGAAAGACTAATGAGACAAGCGCGATAGGGAGAAAGAACAGCAGATTTATTCCCTGCGCGGCGCGCTGCCCGACGTCCTCAAAAATCGTCAGCCACACCACAAGAATAAACCCGCCGCCAAGCCCCATAGAAGCGAGCACGCCCGTGAGGAACCCGACGACCGCGCTTAACAAAGCAGCATCCTCAGCGCCGCGATCGTGACTATCCCGCCAACGCTCCGCTTAAGCCACATCGCCTTGATCTTCTTCAGGAATATCGCGCCGCTTACCGCGCCGAGAACTCCCCACGGAATGAATTTCCACGCGGCTTGAAAATCCAGATTTCCCGAAAAACCGTAGAACATCGCCGTCACCATGCTCAGAATAAAGATTAGCGCGACGGAAGTCGCATGCGCCTCGTTCGGCTTGCAGTCCTCCTTTTCGAGTATCGGTACGGCGACCACCCCGCCGCCCGAGCCGAAAAACCCGTTCAGAAACCCGCAAAGCGTTCCCTCGAAAAACTTCATCGCCTTCATAAAAAATCACCTCGCCGATATTTTACGCGATTTTTCCGTATATATCGGTGGAATTAAATTCAAAAAGCTCACCCATAACAATAATTTCTTCCATTCGGATGAGGGGAGCTCAACAACAAAAAACCGCCCTCAAACGAGAGCGGTTTTGATTTCGTTTTTGGAAAGAGCCGAATTACTTAAGCTCGATCTTAGCGCCTGCCTCTTCGAGCTTAGCCTTGAGCTCCTCAGCCTCAGCCTTGGCAACGCCTTCCTTGATAGCCTTAGGAGCAGCCTCAACGAGCTCCTTAGCCTCCTTAAGTCCAAGACCGCATACGTCCTTAACAGCCTTGATAACAGCCATCTTAGCGTCGCCGAAGCTTGTGAGAACAACGTCAAACTCACTCTTCTCTTCAGCAGCGCCGCCCGCAGCAGCACCGCCCGCAGCGGGAGCAGCCGCAACAGCGGCAGCGGATACGCCGAATTCCTCTTCGAGAGCCTTTACAAGCTCGTTAAGCTCGAGCACAGAAAGCTCTTTTACTTCGTCAATGATTTTAGTAATATCAGCCATTTTATTTACCTCCATAAATATGTTGAATTAGGATTTTTCGCGGCTTATGCCGCCGGTGTGAAAAAGCCGTCAAGCGGACGCTTCTTCGTTCTTCTTTGCGATCTCGTTGATCGCGATTGCGAAACGTTGGATCGGGCTCTGCAGCATAAATACGAGCTGCGAAAGCAGAGTTTCCTTGGACGGGAGCTTCGCGTAAGCCTCAACCTCTTCCTTGGAAATTGCCTTGCCGTCAACAAAGCCTTTCTTGATGCTGAATTTGCCGTTGGAGCCTTCAGCCTTCTTGTTCAGGATCTTCGGAGCTACGATAATGTCCTCCGCGGAGAGCGCAACAGCGGTCGTTCCGACAAGAACATCGTCAAGTCCCTCGATACCTGCAGCCTCGCAAGCGCGCTTAAGCAGCTTGTTCTTGACTACAAAGTAATCAACGCCGGCCTCACGAAGCTCTTTGCGGAGCTTGGTGTCGTCCTCAACGGTGATACCCTTGTAATCAACAAGCACGCCGCCCGCCGCGTTCTTCAGCTTCTCGGCAAGATCAGCAACGAACTGTTGCTTTTGAGCAAGTACAGATTCACTGGGCATTTGGATTTCCTCCTTATTCAAATTTTTGCTGCCCAAAACGAAAACCCGCTTTGCTAAAAGACAAAACGGGAGAATAGACATATTTATCTATCCATTCCTCGGCAGGCGGGTTAAAACCACATTATAACATAAAGTCACCTGCTGTCTTTAGAACAGCATAACTATTATAGCATATCCAAAACGATTTGTCAAGGGGTTTTGCAAAATTTTTTCGGGCATCGGGAAAAATCCCACGTTTAGGGAGCGTGCGATGTAGAAGTATTTAAGGGTCGAGCGATTTTTCATTACGTCTCAAAGAAAATTGCGGTGTCAAGCGTTTTCGCTCGGCATCGCAATTCTTCTATACCGTACGCAACCTAAGTGCTCGACCCTTTGTTTTCTATGAAACGTAATAAAAAAGCGGGGGATTTTTCTTATCTTATCACAAAATTGCCGTTCACATTAAAATGCAGCGGCGCGACAGCGCAGCTTTCGTGGGAGCCGCCCTTTTCCAGCACCTGCGCGATGCCTCGATAAGTCGCGCTGAAACCGATTAGTCCTTTGTAGATGTCGTTGGTTTGCTCGCCGAAAACGCCGCTTGAAAACAGAGACAGCATAGCGTGACCGATAGGGTAGAAGTCCGCGAGCTGGTTTCGGTAAACCGTGATCGCCTCGCTGCCGCCTATCGAAAACTGCACGGTCTCCGCGAATCTCGCGCCTTGGAACGCGTGCTCGGCGCATACCTCCGGCATAAACGCAAAGCATTCCTGCGCAAGCGTATCATCGCCGATCGCCGCCGCAATATTATCGGGAAGTGCGTCGAACATCTCCTCGCTGTCCACCTTAATAAACAGCTCTATCGCGGTTTTAACCTTTTCCCGAAGCGCGGCTCTGCCGCTTTCGCCGGAATATGGATTTTCGACCTCGCCGTCCTGCTTTATGAAAAAGAACTGCTTCTGCGACGCGAACTGCTGTACATTCCAGCCCTCGGCGTGCTTGTAAACAAGGTCACTGAGCTCCGCGCTCGGAACGTCGTTCACGCGGACCTCGCCGGTCACCTGCGAGTCATTTTTGCCGATAGCCTTTGACGCGAAGATCTTCACATAGCACATTTTCTGATTGCCGAGCCGCTTGACTATCTCGCTCTTCAGCATATCCCAATACTTTGTCGCGACGGCTTTCTCGTCGCCGTCAACACTTTCGCCCATTCCGACAAGGTCGCTGTTGTAGGACTGCCACGTGTGGCTTTTCCCGCCGAACGTGCTTTGAAGCGGCTTGCCGTTTTCGCCGTTCTTCATCTGGATAATGCCGTTCATAAACGCGAACAGAAACGAACCGACGCAGGAGCCTATCGCCGAATCGGTGTCCTTGCCCGTGGAGGCGCAGCACTCGTAAAGCGGCTCGTCAAAATCCTCGTCGTAAAGCCGAAATCCCAGCACCGCTATTCTGTCGTCGCACTGCTCGACCTGCGGAGCTATCGTCATATTCCATTCCGGCACAAAAATCGTGCTCCCGCGAACCTCGTTCTTGATATAAAGAAGCTCGTGAACACTCGAAACAACGCGCGCCAGCGGGTCAAAATCGTGGTGAGTTTCAAAGTTCTCCATAATAAAATTACCTTACAGAGTTTTAAGGATCTCGCCCATAAGACCGGGCGTCGCGCTTATCGCGTTGGATTCGTCCGTGTCAATATGCATAGCGTCCGCAAACGACTCGCTGACGCGTACAACAACGTCGCCCAGAACAGCCGCTCTGCCGTTTGTATTGCACTTTACCCAAACAACGTCCTTGTTCTTCACGCCGATCTTATCAGCGGTCTCGGGAGTGAGGTGGATGTGGCGCTTTGCAACGATAACGCCCTCCTTGATAGTAACCTCGCCCGCGGGACCTCTCAGCGTGCAGCCGGGAGTGCCGGCGATGTCGCCGCTCTCGCGGATAGCGATGTCAAGACCGATAGAACGCGCGTCGGTTGCGGAAAGCTCTACCTGATCCGCGTTTCTGCACGGACCGAGGATAGAAACGTTAGCAAGCTCCTTCTTCGGACCCACAACGGTAACTCTCTGCTCGCTCGCGTACTGCCCGGGCTGCGAGAGCTCTTTTTTGACCGTAAGCTGCGCGCCCGCCCCGAAAAGAGCCTCCAGCGTCTCCTGCGTAACGTGAACGTGTCTCGCTGATGTTTCGATAAGTACTTCTGCCATTTTAAGATACCTCCAAAATATTATTCGGGCAGCTTGCCCTAAATTTACATATACATTATACAACTT
>JAIDPG010000287.1 GCA_029062865.1 Oscillospiraceae bacterium | reverse complement strand
CTGGTTCTCTATTGGGTTTTCGGTTTCGTAATTCCAGATCTTCTTCTGTGTGGTGTTCAAAACTTCGGCGATTTGGCTTTGGCTGTAGCCCTTTTGCTTGCGGACGTACTTCAAAATAAGAGGTATCGTGTTTATCTGCATAATTTTATCCTCCTTAAATAAACTTTATAAAAATATTTTACATCTTTTAAAATGTACTTGACAACCAGCTAAAATGAGTTATAATAGAATATACACCTTATAAGTCTTATTATAACCCCAACAGGCGTGTGATATTCTAGAACTTGGAGGAGAAAATAATGAAAAAAGCAAAAATATTTCTGAGCGCCGCGCTCGCCGTGGCAGTAGTCTGCTCAGCCGCGTATGCCGCGGCGGCAGTCGATAACGATTCTTCGGTCGTTGAAAGCGAAGATACTTCGGAAACCTCGGGGGCTTCAAATTCCAAAGAACCGTCCAACTATTTGAATTTAAATATGTCCGGCGGGAAAGCGGATATTGATTTCAGAGATGGTGACGCAATATGCAAATATCCGGACGTCCATCAAAGTACACATTTTGCTATCGACATTGGCTTAAGCGGCACAATAACCATCGACAGACCGGGATATAATATCATCGCCGTTAAAATCGGCAGCAGCACCGCGAAAAGGGATATGACAAAGGTTTCCGACACCGTATACGGCTCCACTGTGCAGGAGGGCGACACCGACATCAACGTGATATTCGAGGGAGACAACTCCGAAGCCGAAAGCTCCGCCCCCGCTCCCTCAACACCCAAGCCCGCTCCGACAACTCCCACCCGTCCCACATATCACGAGCGCGATGATTACGACGAACCTACCACCCATGAGAGCGTCCCCGAAGCCGACACAAACCCCGATACGGGAATAGCGCTCGCGGCAGCTCCCGCGGCACTCGCGGCGGTAGTGGTGATCGTTGCGGCAAAGAAGAAAAAGTAATTTACCTAAAAAATGCGTCACGTCTTACGGGGCGCATTTTTGCGCAATACTAACAAAATTTCACAAAAACCCTTGACAAAACGAACGATTTGTTATACAATATAAGCATAGGATTATGCTGGAATCAATATAATCTTCTCGGTTTAAATCACGAAAGTAAAACGCCCGGCGCGGGCGCTTTCAAGGAGGAAGTTATGGCACTTGTAAACGTAATGGAGAGCATAGTGAACGAAAAGCTGAACGCGCAGCTCAAGGACGAGGACTGCTGCAAATGCGACCGCTGCTTGGAGGATATGAGGGCAATGGCGCTCAACCAGCTTCCGGCGAAGTATGTCAGCACGCACAACGGCGAGCTCTTCTCAAAGCTGAATTCTCTTATGCGCCAGAATTCCATTGACATTAACGTTGCTGTGTCCTACGCGATAAAAATTGTGTCCGAGCGTCCGTCGCACGATAAGGAATAGCAGAGCTACGCAATGTAAAATGTACAGTTGATAACGGACAATTATTGAACGCGCCTTGCGCGGCGATTAAAAAAGCGTTTCCCCCGCCTAAAGCGGGGGATTAAAGCATTGTGAGGAGGAGCGAGCCGTGAAAATATCCCGAAAGAAAATTATCACCGTCATTATCTTGACCGCAGCTGCGATTGCGGCGCTTTGGGTGACGTTCGGCGTCGCGGACTTCTCCCGCGTTCACAGCTATAAGCTCCCGATTTTCAGCAGGTGGACGCTGCGGTATCTTGACGGCGGCTCGGGAACATATACGGGGCTCGGCTATTCGTTTGATATCGAGGGCGACTTCATCGGCGAGGACGCGGCGGGAGTGACAAGCTACACCGCAAAGCTGTTCGGCGTTCCCGTTATGAGCGGGGTGCGCTGCTTGTAATTATGTAAAACCGAATTTTGTGAGAAATAACAATGAAATTTGCGATCATTTCCGACGACCGCGCTAAGCAGCTTCGCGAGCGCTTTATAGCGGAATTCATCGATAAAGACACCGAGAATTACCGAAAATACTACAATAAAAGCACATACGGCGGGCGTTTTTTGTGGGACAGCCTGAAAAACTACTCTGCCGAAAAGCATTGCTGTAAGCAGGAGCAGGCGGCGGAGTTCCTCGAGCGCTTTGACCGTGTGTATTTTATGTGGGACTTTTGGCGCGAGGGCACGGTTTTCGCCGACGAATACCCGAACGCCGTGATAAAAACAAGCGGCGGCGAGCTCGGGCGGCTTGCCGTTTCGGAGTGGAACGCCGAGATAGAAGCGGAAAAGCACGACTGCTACATCGAGCATCCGCAGCTTCCAAGCGACATCTACGTGTTCGACGACAGCTTCTCGTGGTGCGTAATCTTCACGCACGAATCCAACGACTGCGACAGCCTTGACGATATAATACGCTTCTGCATAATTTATAATTAAAACGCGCCGTTTGCGGCGATTTAAATGCGTTTTCCCCGCCTTCGGCGGGTAAAACGCGGATTGCACTAAAACTCCCCCGATGCGCGGGGGAGTTTTAAAATAACGCGCGCGAAGCGCGAACCATAATTGTCCATTATCAATTGCACATTGATACAAAAAGCTTTCCCCGCGTCGCCGCGGGGAAGCGTATATTCAATTGTATTAAGTCGCGGTATTACATCGGACCGTTCTCCTTGTTAAAATTTGTGTTTGAAGCAAATTTCGTCGGACATCGGACTCAGCCTCCCGTCAGAATTTTCCAACCTTCTTCGGTTGTAACGGTTTTAACTCGCACATCGCAACCACCACTTTCATTATGGCTTATCTATGTAAACGCGTTAAAGCGGTAAATTTTCTGCGGATCAGACGTAACCGTGCGGTTTTTACAACGGTATAAGCACCTTACTTTGACGGATTCTGCACTTGCGAGATGTAAAATCTCGTGCAGATCATCGCCTAAATCAGAACCTCAGCGGCAAGCGTCGGGCGATTCCGCAGACGCCGGGACAAAAGACTCTTCGATTTCCATTGGACTCGCCTCCCTTTCTGTTGAAGTTTTTGATCCTCGCCTGAGCTTAATGACCCATTGGAATACTCCTCTTCTGCAACTATCCACTTCGCAAAACCGAAGTGTTCTCACGTTGGAAAAAGTTTACTTAGCCATTGGACCGTTCTCCTTTTGGAAGATTCGGAAGTTCCCCGTACCGACCTCTCGGCTTGACCTCGGTTCCCTTTCCTTGATTATATAATAGCACATTTTTTCGTCAATGTCAATAGAAATTTTTAAACTTTTTGTTGTGAATTTGTATATATTTTCAAGCCGCCATTTAGTTAAAGTAATGATAAATTCGATGAAAACGCGAAATGCGGGATTTTTTCAAAAAATTCCTCTTGACAACGGCGCGGGAATAGTGTAAAATATATTCAAGCGTGGTTCTTGATTTCGGGAAATTCTCACGCTGTGAAAGGCGGAGATTTATGAGCGATATTAAAAATTACGAAAACGACGCGTTCCTCGACGAGGACGAGGGCATTATCGAGCTTGATGACGAGGACGGAAACGTCTCCAGATTTGAGTTTGTTGACCGCGCGGAGCTTGACGGCACGGTTTACTACGCGCTTATCCCCGAGGTGAGCGACGACAACCCCGAGGTCTCGGCGGAGTTCGTTGTGCTTAAGGAAGCGGAGATAGACGGCGAGATGATGCTCGCGACGGTGGACGATGACGACGAGTATCAGAAAGTAGGCGAGATGTTTTTAGAGCGCTTTGCCGAGCTCCCCGAAATGGACATTTCAGATTTGGAAGAACTTGACGGAGCAAACGAGGAATAAACCGTCGGCAGCTCACCAAAATAATCATACTGCCTTGTCAGCCAAGTCAATTATGATTCCGTTTCTCCTCGTCACAGGCGGGGAAAACAAAAACAAAGAAAAGCATACTGCCTTGTTAGCCTACGGCACTATTTATGATCCGAACACTATTAAAAAGGGATCTCGACTCCGGCGGCGGATTGCAGACCTCCTGTGGTTCTCCACAGTCGGCGGGAGCGCGAAACCGTTGGGCGACCTTACCCACCCTGCCATAAGCGGGTTTTATAATGCGCCCTACTTCAAGGC
>JAIDPG010000286.1 GCA_029062865.1 Oscillospiraceae bacterium | reverse complement strand
CGGGTATAGTTCAGTTGGTAGAACGACGGTCTCCAAAACCGTATGTCGAGGGTTCAAGTCCTTCTGCCCGTGCCAGTCAGCAAAAAAATCCCCTCGCTTCGCAAGGGGATTTTTTTGCTGACCGCAATGGCATTTGCGCACGCCGCTTCGCGGCGCACGCAAACGCTCATTGCTAGCATTGTTTTTGCTCGAATTGCCCTAAAGGCAATTCGATTTCACTCGGCTTCGCCGAGTGAAATACCGCAAAAACAACGCGGTGTTGACTCTTCGCGGGGCAAGCAGCTTGCAGTCGAGTTTGCGCTTCGGGGGCTTACAACACCCCGAAATCGCTCAGCACCTGCTTCATATCCTCGTTTGTTCCGTCGCGAAGATAGAGCGAATACGCTATGCCGTTATAAGAAAATTCCGCGTGAGATACCGGAATATTCAAGCCGCCGAGGAAGCTCTCAAAGACTACGCCCGCGGAGCCGTCATTAAGCGTTATCATCTCCATACGCTCCTTATCCGTATCGGAAGCGATAAGATTCGTGCTTAAGCCCGCGCCCTCCTTGGTCATACAGAAGATCCGGAACTTTACGGTTTTGTCAAGCGCTTTGTCGGTAAGCTCGTAATTAAACGTCGCGTTTGCGAGAGTACCGTCGCTTGAATAGTTCGCCCAAATGATGCTGTCACATTCCGACTCGGAGAAATTGTCGTTCATTATCGGCGATATGCCGAACGTTTTGAAAACGGTGCTTGGCAGAGTGTTCCACTCGTAGGAATACTCGCTCTTATGCTCATTAACGGCGCCGAGCGCTTCCATTTCCTCGTGAGTCGGGATCGTCAAACTCTGCACGGTGAGCCGATAATCGAACGCGTCCTTGTCGTTGACGCTTACGCCGTATCGGTTGGCTATCGTAAAGCCGACCAGCGTCAAAATCGCCGCGGCAGCGAGCACTATGGCAAGCGGTCTTTTGCGGGATTTTTTCGCGTTTAAAACAATGCTGTCGTCGATGTCTGTAATTGCCGTGAATACGGGATTTAATCTACTCATAAAACATTCCCCTTTCGATAAGATAGCTCTTCAGAGATTTTCTCATTCGCATAAGAGCCGCCGCGCCCGCGTTTTCGGTCATAGAGCAGGCTCGCGCCGCGTCTTTTACGGTCTCCGCGTAGAAGTACCGCAGCGCGAACAGCTTTTGACGGTGCTCGCTTTGAGCTTTGAGCCAGTCGTTTATCGCGCGCGAAAGCTCGGCTTCCTCCGCGGCGCTCTCGGGAGTGTAGTCAGACGGAACGCACTCGTCAAGCTCGGTAAGCAGATCGGTGCTGCGCATTTTCGCGGTGTTGTAGCGCAGCCTGCTTACGGACTGCCTGCGCGATATTTTGCAGACATACGCCTTGAGATTATCAGGGCGCGCGGGCGGGATAGATTCCCACACGGCGAGCAGCGTATCGTTAAACACCTCCTCCGCGTCCTCGGCGGATTTCAGCAGTCGGCGGCAGAGCGTCATCATAAGTTTTCCGTACTTTGATCTCAACGCGGAAAGTCCGCCCTCGTTCTTCCGAAAAATGAGCTCCGTAATTTTCGCGTCCTCCAAATTATCACCCCCTGTTTATTTAGTCGCAAAAACACACGCAAGTATGACGCGGTATTTATAATTACAATTATATTGTGCAAATAAAGGCACGCAGCAAAATCCCCTCACGCTTTGCGAGAGGGGATTTTTTCAATCATCTTTCAAGAATTTTAAGCGCGTTCTTAAACAGGATATTCTCCATATCCGCCTCGGAGATCGGCTCGTGGAGCACCGCCTGAACGTACATTCCCGGATTGCAGATAGGATAATCCGTGCCGAAGATCAGGCGCTCGCTGCCGACCTCGCGCACTCCGTGAGCTATCAGCCCATAGCGGAATATTCCCGTGCCGGAGAGGTCGAGGTAATAATTCTCGTGCCTTTTTATCCGCTCCAGATGCGCCAGAAACTGCTCCTTATCCCCCGGGTGCGCGGCAATGAACGTCACGCGCGGGTGGGCTTCTATCATCTTGTCCGTTTCGGCTTGCTCGCGGCTTACGGTGTGAAAGCTCACGGGCAGGTGATAATGCTCCGCCGCGTCCAAAATCTCGCTTAAATTCTTTTGAGAGTAATCGCTCCAGCCGTGCATATACGGCACAAGCTCGCCGATAAGCCCAAAGCCCTGCTTAACGCGCAGCTCGATTTCCGCAATAGACTCCCGCACAAAATCGGGGTGAATATGAAAGCCCGCCGTGTAAAAATCGCCCATTATTTTTTTGAGCTCAAACGCGCGGTCGTTGCAGTCTTTTATGTAATCGAACCCGCCGTCGTATTTCTTCTTCAGAATAACCGATCCGCAAATGTGAGCTATCCCGGCGCGCTTAATATCCTCCATACACTGCAAAGCCGACGGAGCGAACGCGTCGGGATAAAAGCAGTAGAATTCCTCCGACGAGAGGTAGGGGTGGGTGTGGAAGTCGATGATTTTGGGAACGTTCATTTTAAAATCTCCTTTTCTGTTAGACGCAAGAGGCAAGATCCCCGCCGCGCATGCCTTTGCGGCTACAACGTTTTACAGCATGGCTTTAATCTTATCGAGGTTATTTATGATAGTCATTGATAAGCCGAGCACAAGTAAAATCACACCGGTGACATAGCCGACCGCTTTGCTGCTGACTTTGTTCGCAAACTGTGCGCTGACAAGAGAAAAGAATGTTGCAACTACGATAGAAAGCAGAAGATAGCTCCAACATTCAAACAAAATCGCAGGTTCCATCATAACATGGCTGATTGAGGCGATAAGCGCGGTGAACGTCATAATAAAGGTTGATGTGCCCACTGCTGTTCTGCGGTCATAGCGGAGCATTGCGGTAAAAACGATCAGCATCATCATACCTCCGCCCGAACCGAAAAAGCCCGTGCCAAAACCGATAGTCAACCCGAAAAACAGTGATACGGCAATTTCTTTTATGCTCAGCTTTACCGTTCCGTCTTTTACAGGACGTTCTTTTGATTCGGGTTTTACAAGGAAACGGATACCGATAGCCATACAAAGAAAAAGCGAAAAACTCCCGAGCACCGTCTGATGAGTAAAGTATGCTGCGACAGAACCAGCAGTACACATCGCGATGATGCAAGTCAGTAGGACCCATCCGTGTTTCAGATCGATTTTCTTGTTCTTGGCATATACGAATGAAGTAGCGGCAGAGCCGAGGATATCACTTGCGAGAGCGATCGCCGTTGCCATAAATGCACCGTGTTCGCCGCCGAAAGTCGGACAAAGCACGATAAGCAGAGGAACCATAGCGGTGGCTGCGGAAAGCCCCACAAGTCCGGTACCTATCCCCGCTAAAGCCGACGCAAACGATACTATCAAATATTCATATATCATAGGTCAGCCTCTCCATAATAATTTGACAGATATTATAAAGCTCCGCCATTTTGTGACAACGTTACGAAAAAGATTATCATTGCCGTAGCGCAAAGCGTGCACATAAGATAATATTCCCGGCAAAGCCGCCGCTTTACCGGGAATAAATTTAACAAACTCACTTTTCCTCGTCCTTTTCCAGCAAAACAAAGACCGCAAAGCTTTCTCTCTGTGTGGGATTTTGATTATTGTCAATCTCTACCACATTGGGAGTAAGATGAGCAACTTTCCATCCTTGTTCCAACAGTCCATTGATCTCCTTGAAGTACTTGTTTTCATTAATATTACCCTGTTCGGAATAATCTCTGCTGTTGCTCAGATAAACCAACTTCTGCATTTTGTAATATCACCTCAAACTATATATAATCAATAAGCCGACTTTTCTAATTACAAAATTGCTGCGGCATCGTTACCAAAAAGATTTGACACAAAACCACCTATTGGAGCAAGTCAACATCGAGCGTTTTTCACGGTTCCGCGAAGCGGAATCGTGGGCGGCAGTCCGCGAAGTGAAAAACGCGCCTAGCAATGAGCGTTTGTGTGCGCCGCGAAGCGGCGTGTGCAAATGCCATTGCGGTCTGCAAAAAAATCTCCTCGCGAAGCGAGGGGATTTTTGCTGACTGGGTGGCGGAGAAAGAGGGATTTGAACCCTCGCGCCGGTTTCCCGACCTACTCCCTTAGCAGGGGAGCCCCTTCACCACTTGGGTATTTCTCCAAATGCCGATTCTTAAATATCAACTGCAACAATTATTATACCACAAATTCTAGCCTTTGTCAAGGGCTTTTTTCGGAAAATTTAAATTAAAACGAAAAACAACCCACGCCGTCTTGACAAAAGCGTTAAAATGGCGTATAATTAATATGATTATGTATGCCGAAAGGAAATGATTGTAATGCCGATAAAAATCCCCGACGGGCTGCCCGCGCAAAGTGTTCTTGAAAACGAGCACATCTTTGTAATGACGGAAAACCGCGCGCTGCATCAGGATATTCGCCCGCTGAAAATCGGGATATTGAACCTTATGCCGACCAAGATCACGACCGAAACGCAGATCCTCCGAAGCCTGTCGAACACGCCGCTTCAGATCGAGGTGGAGTTTATACAGACCTCAAGCCACTTGGGGAAAAACACTCCGCAGGAGCATCTGATAACGTTTTATAAGACGTTCGATGACATTAAAGACCTGAACTACGACGGCTTTATTATAACGGGCGCGCCAGTGGAGCATCTGGAGTTTGAGGAGGTCGATTATTGGGACGAGCTTTGCCGCATTATGGACTGGACGACAGATCACGTTCACTCGACGTTCCACATATGCTGGGGAGCTCAGGCGGCGCTCTATTATCACTATGGAATACCGAAGCACCCTCTTTCCGAGAAAATGTCGGGCGTGTTTCTCCATAGGCTCTTAACGCCGAAATCGCGGCTGTTCCACGGGTTTGACGGGGAGTTCCGGGCGCCGCATTCCCGCCACACCGAAACCCGCGCCGAGGACATTCTGAAATGCCCCGAGCTCAAGCTTATGGCGATCTCCGACGAGGCGGGCGTGTATGCCGTCGGCAACGAGGACGGCAGCCGCTTCTTTATCACAGGGCACTCCGAGTACGACGCGGAGACGCTCGATACGGAATATCGCCGCGACCTCGCCAAGGGCATGAACCCGCAGATCCCGCGGCACTACTATCCCGACGACGACCCCGCCAATCCCCCCGTGCTGAACTGGCGCGCGCACTCCACGTTGATTTTCACAAACTGGCTTAACTACTTCGTATATCAGACCACGCCGTTCGACATCAACACTCACATCAAGTAGAAGATCGCTTTTGCGGTTAAAGCGAATTTCATCTATGGGTTCTCCCCCCGCCGCAGGCGGGGGGAGAACCGCATAATATCAATCTGTCGCTTGTCATTTGCTGTTCGGAATGTCAAATTCCTCTGCGGCATTTTGTGGAAAATCCCCAAATTTCTGTAACACAGTTGCAAAATCACGCGCGATATGCTATAATTTATTATAAGGATTAGTGTAACCCGCCGATGATCTTTGGGGAATTTTCGGGCGTAGCTATAATAGAAAAAACGCGCCGAACACGTCGCATATTTTTGATGATGTTTTCGGGGAAAGTGAGGCGCTTATGTCGGATTTTGATAATAAATTACCCGTGAACTCCGTGGTGGAGATGTCCATAGACCCGAACCACACCACCGCGTTCGTGTCCTTTACGCGGCCCGAAAACGGCGGGATGGATATGACGTATGAGAAAATCATGGCGGCGCTGGACGAGAATTTCATTTCTTACGGAATTCAAGAGGACGAGATAAGAAAAGCGCTTGATGAAAAGCGCTATAACGAGAATATCTGCGCCGCGAAATGGACGCCGCCCATCGACGGGATCGACGGCGTTATCCAGTATTATTTCAGCAAGGATAAGCACATCGCGCCCGTTGAGGACGAGCAGGGCGTTGTTGACTTCAAGAACCTCGGACTTATCAACAACATCGTCGCGGGAACGCCCATAGCGGAGATAAGCTTCCCGACAGAGGGCGAGCCCGGCACGGATATCACCGGAAAGCACGTTCCGCAGAGAGTGGGCACGCCCGCGAAGTACGTTGTCGGCGCGGGAACGGCGCTTGAAAACGGCGATACGCAGATCGTCGCGAAGATAAACGGCAACCTCGTTTTCAAAAACGGCGGCTTTGTCGTTGAGGAAAAAATCGTAATAAACGGCGACGTTGACGTTTCGAGTGGCAATATTGAGTTTATCGGCGACGTTACGATAAAGGGCAACGTTTTCGAGGGCTTCCGCGTGGTTTCCAAGCGGAGCATTACGATAATGGGGCTTGTTACAAGCGCGGAGATAATCGCGGACGGCGACGTTTCGATAAAGATCGGGCTTATTAACTCAAAGCTCGTAAGCAAGGGCAACGTAAAGGTCGGCTTTTGCGAGAACAGCTCGATAAACTCCGAAGGCAGCGTTGAAAGCCCGTCCTTCGTCGGCGGTGAGGTCTTTGCGGGCGACAAGATCATAGCTTCGGGCAAGGGTGTTATGGTTGGCGGAAAATACACCGCGCTCAACGGCATAGAGGCTTCCGTCATCGGCTCGGAGAACTACACGAAAACGATCATCACGCTTGGCAACAACGCGGTTTTGTCCGAGGAGCGTGAGAAGCTCGAAAAGGAAAACACCACAATGAACGAGCAAGTTGACCAGCTCGGCAAGATACTTGTTACGCTTGCGGATCTCGCGAAGAAGGCGAAGCTCTCGCCGGAGCGCGAGCAGATGCAGACCGACGCGCGCCGCAACCGCCTGCGTATCTTAAATTCCGTCCGCGCGAACCAGCGCCGCATAGAAGAGATAGATCAGGCGCTTCAATTAACGCAGAACCTGTTCGTCGCGGTAAAGCGAATGATCTACCCCGGCGTTACGCTGAGAATAAACTCCTCGGTGCTTAAGGTAAACTCCGTAGAGAACAGAGTGCGAGCAGTCGTTAAGGGCGGAGACATCGCGTTCGTCCCGCTGTAAACAATTGACAGTTTACAGTTGAAAGTTGATAGTTTTGGAACGCCGCCTTCGGCGGCAATCAAAAAAATTCTCCCCGCCTTTGGCGGGGAGAATTTTATATTGAATAGAAAGTCGGTTTTCTTTTTCTGAACACGGCGTAATGCCGAAATCCCGCGTCAAGGAGCGACTGCTCGGCTTGTTGAAAATCCGCGGCGACGCGCGTTCGGTCGTGTGCGTCGGAGCCTATTGTTACTATCTCGCCGCCGAGCTCCTTGTAGCGCTTCAGCACAAACGGGTGCGGGTGCGGATAGCCGAGCTTTCCAACGCCCGCCGTGTTTATCTCAATGCCCTTGCCCTTTGAGATCACGGCTTTCAGTATCTCGTCGATGACCTCGCGGAAATCAAGCGGCTCGTAGCTTTTCGCGTGGGAATAGCGCACGATATAATCCAAGTGCCCGAGAACGTCAAAATCGTCGAACGCCTTTATAGAGCTCAGCATCACGTCGAAAAAGTGCGAGATGCCGTTTTTGTCGCCCATTTTGTCAAAGTATTCGGGATAATACGGGTCGAGATCATCGATCTGGTGCGCCGAGCCGATTATGAAGTCGAATTCGACACTTTTCGCGAATTCGGACAATCGCGGCGCGGCGTAATCAAGAAGTCCGAGCTCCACGCCGAAAAGTATTTCAAGCCGCCCCGAAAAATTCCCGCGAACGCGCAAAAGCTCCGCGTGATACGCGGGAACGTCCAGCAGGAATTCGCCGGGTTCCGGATAATCGAAATCGTGGTGCTCGGTAATACAAAGCGTTTTCAAGCCCTTTTCGAGAGCCGCCGAAGCAAGCTCCCTAAGAGGCTCGGAGCTGTCTGTCGAAAACGACGAGTGTGTATGTACGTCCGCTGTTATCATTGCGTGTTCCTCTGTTTCGTGATATTTTCCGCAACTGTTTTAAAATCCTTATACTCGGCGGTTTTCGCCTGATGATCCACCGCGAAGATCTCATCGCCGGTGTCGAACCACTTCCAGACATTGTCCTTATGCGTATAGTTACCGCCGTAGCTTAAATTGTTCGCGCTCATCCAGCAGCTGTCTACGATTATCTGCCGTCCGTTGATCTCGGCGACATTCCACTCATGCAGCCCGCCCTCGAGGTTCGTGTTGAGGTAGTTGTTGCCGTCGATAAGCGCCTTGCCGGTGATGCTGATGCAGCGGATGCCTTGGGCGTTGCAGAGCGCCGCGGTCATATTCGCGTAGCTGCCGCAAATGCCGGATTTGTTGTTTAGTACATATTCAAGCGTAAGGCAGGACGGCGGCTCGCCGCGCGACACGGCGGGGCGGTCATAATAGGTGTTGTCGCTGACCCAGTCGGCTATCGCGCGGAGCTTTTCGTAGTCGTCGTCAATGCCGTCGCAGATTTCGTTGGAGATTTTCTCGATCTCTGCCCAGATCTCGGGGATCTTGTCGGTGCTGCCGTCCATTGTCATTGCCTGCGCGACTCTCGCCGGCGAGGAATCCACGACGGAATCCAGCACGCTTTGATTGTTCTCCGCGAGCTCTCGAAGCGCGGGCGCGGCGATCTTGCCGTCCTTTATCGAGAACCACATTTCGCCGAGGTAGTTGTTCTTGTCGATTATGTAAAAACAGCCGTATTTCCCGTTCAGGTTTTCGGATTTGGGAGTCAGCGTGTAGGTGGTTACGCCCGCGCCGATTTCGCGCGAAATGCGCATTGCGTGCGAGCCCTGCTGAACTCCCGCAACCGCGTCGCCCTCCGCCACGACGGTGATCACGTTGTCACCGAACGTCACCGTTACGGGATTTGCGGGGCTTTTGCAGAAGTAAAACGTCCCTGTCCGCTCGGAGACCGAGAAATCCGGCGGCGTTGCGGGAACGCTCTCCGGGGCGCTTGCCGTGCTCGCCGCGCTCGAGACAGCCGGCACTTCGGGGCGGGAAATGACCTGAGTGTTCGATTCAAACGGGATAACGCGCCCCGAAGCCGCGGAGCTTGTCTCGCTGTTTTCGCACCCAGCAAGCAGCGAAACGCACAACGTTATCGTTATAATGAGTTTATGTTTTATAAGAAACACCTTCTTTATGTAATTCCCACGGGGATCATCCGAAAAGCTCCCCGCTTCATATTTATCCGGCAGCGTGCGGGGAAAATATGAAGAAAATACTCTTATAAAACTCATTATACAACTTTTTTTCCAAAAAGTCAACCGCTACTTTTTTACAAGAACGGTAACAAGCCCGTCCGCTTCGGACGAGGAAATATCCGCGCCGATTATCTTGCCCTCGCAGACGATAAGCGAAGCGCAGATCGGCACGGGCGAGGGCTCGGCGTAGTTCTCGATGTCGTAGGTATACTTGTAGCAATAGCAAGCCTTGTACCTGCGCAGGTCAAAGCCCTGCTCCCGCTGGATAGCGTTGTAGCTCTCGTAAGCCTCGTCGAAGCGCGAGGGTATACGTATCTCGGTGATGCTTGTCGGCGCTATCCCGACGTCCCACCCGAATGAGCGGATAAACTCGATGCGCTTTTCGGCAGTGGAGCCGTCCGGCCGCAAATCGCCAGGCGCGTTCGCGCGGACAATAGCCCACACCCCCAGCAGAATAAGCATAACAATGCCGATGATCACAAATTTCCCCGTGCGCTTTTTTGTTTTCATGGAATAGCCCTCCTATAGATGATCTTGTCCGTAAATTATATTCGCGCGGGCGGGGAAATATACGAAACGATCAACATAACCGGCGCATAAAAACGGCACAAATCAACGCGTCAAGACCGCAAAAAAAGGCTCGCAATTCACAACCAAATCGCATTAAAGTCGCATTCCGAGCCCGTCAGCGCGCCCTCAGACCCGCGTCGCGAAAAAAGCGCCTGCTTAGGTGGAGCGAAGCGGAACCTAAGCAGGCGGCTAGTGCAGTCGAGCGAAGCTCGACTGCACGTTTTTTCGCGACTTTAAAATAAAACGAGACAGTTAGTGTAATCAAACCGCATAAAAACGGCACAAATCAACGTGTCAAGACCGCAAAAAAAGGCTCGCAATTCACAACCAAATCGCATTAAAGTCGCATTCCGAGCCCGTCAGCGCGCCCTCAGACCCGCGTCGCGAAAAAAGCGCCTGCTTAGGTGGAGCGAAGCGGAACCTAAGCAGGCGGCTAGTGCAGTCGAGCGAAGCTCGACTGCACGTTTTTTCGCGACTTTAAAATAAAACGAGACAGTTAGTGTAATCAAACCGCATAAAAACAGTACAAATCAACGCGCCAACCCGCATAACCCCCGATCCAACTATACAATATATTGTGCCATTATCACCAAAATCGCCGCGGCTTCTTTGTGGGAAACGCCAAAAATTTGGCTCTGACATTGTCGCCATAGTCATTTTGAGGTATTTTTTGTGCAAAATGACGAGCAAAAACGCAAAATTTTAAGTCGGTTTTGTTGTCGTTGGTGAAAATATATAAAGGCGGCGTGAAATATTTGTTAGTTTAGGCTCTTTTATTTTGCTTGTTATTTTGGTAGAATATTATTAGCGAAAAAATGCGAACGTGTGTTCTTGTGTCAAGGTCACCGTTCAAATTAAGTTACATCAGGAGGTAATAATAAATGGCAAGTTTATCGGCAAGAGGCATTTACAAGCGTTACCCCGGCGGCGTAACCGCTGTATCGGACTTCACAATGAACATCAAGGATAAGGAGTTTATTGTATTCGTAGGTCCTTCCGGATGCGGTAAGTCCACGACCCTTCGTATGATCGCGGGTCTTGAGGAGATCTCCGAGGGCGAGCTGTTCATCGGCGACCGCCTTGTAAACGACGTTGCTCCCAAGGACAGAGATATCGCGATGGTTTTCCAGAACTACGCTCTGTATCCTCACATGACCGTATTCGACAATATGGCGTTCGGTCTTAAGCTCCGCAAGGTTCCCAAGGAGCAGATCAAGAAGCTTGTAGAAGAGGCTGCACAGATCCTCGATATCGCTCACCTGCTCGACAGAAAGCCGAAGGCTTTGTCCGGCGGTCAGAGACAGCGTGTTGCGCTCGGTCGTGCTATCGTCCGCGACCCGCAGGTATTCTTGCTTGACGAGCCGCTTTCCAACCTCGACGCTAAGCTCCGTGCTCAGATGAGAACCGAGCTTGCTAAGCTCCACAAGAAGCTCGGCACGACGTTCATTTACGTAACGCACGACCAGACCGAGGCTATGACGATGGGTGACCGTATCGTTGTTATGAAGGACGGCTACATCCAGCAGATCGACAGCCCGATCAACCTTTATGATTCTCCTTGCAACAAGTTCGTTGCGGGCTTTATCGGCTCTCCGCAGATGAACTTCATCAACGCGAAGCTGGTTATGCAGGACGGCAAGTTCACCGTAGAGTTCGGCGCTGAAGCCGGCAAGGGCAAGAAGTTCTATATCGAGCTTCCCGCAGGCAAGGCGGACAACGACGCTCTTAAGTACTATGTTGATAAGGAAGTTGTTTTGGGTATTCGTCCCGAGAACATTCACGACGAGGAGATGTTCCTCTCGGCGGCTAAGACCGGTATCATCGAGGCGGACGTAGACGTAAGCGAAATGCTCGGCGCGGAGACGTATCTTTACATCACCTGCGAGGGTATGCCGCTCACCGCGCGCGTATCTCCGAGATGCCCCGCTCGCCCCGGCGACAGCATCAAGCTTGCGATCGACCCGAACAAGGTTCACCTGTTCGACCCGAACGACGAGCACGCTCTGTTCAACTAATTGAATTTCTAACACATTTCGCCGCGGCTTCCAGTCGCGGCGTTTTGTATATCAATTCGCGGTTTTCCCGACCGAAGGCGGGGATAACCAAAGATAAAAGCTTTTGGAGAAGATAATGAAAAGAACATTCGCAATAATTTCACTCATCGTTTTAAACGCTCTGGTGTTCTTCGCGGGAATCTGCGCGGCGTTCAGCTCCGGCGAGGGCGGTAACAGTATTGGCGCGTTTCTGTGGCGGAGCGCGATTTACCTTGCGGCAGTTCCCGCGCCGCTGGCGCTTGTGTGGGGCGTGTTTCGCGACGTATACGGCTTCAGAAAGCTGAATTTCTATCTGTGCACGCTTTTGCCGCCGTTTATTATATCGTCGGTGCTGAACATTGTAATGGTGGTTCAATTGGGGTCTGTCGGCTCGCAAAACGGCGGCTATGCCGGCTTGGCGCTTATCGCGCTGATCATGGCGAACAGTGCCGCGACGTTTGTTTTGACAATCGACATATTGCTTTGGACGATGTTTTGCGAGCTCGTCAAAAGCGACCGCGCGAAAAAGGTCTGGGCGATCATTCTGCTCGGCGTTTGCGGAACGATAATTTTCAGCAGGCTGCGCGGGCTGCTGGAGTTCCCGTTTTCGGGACTTGTTGTGACGATTCGCTCCGGTGAAATGCCGAGAATTGTTTCGGATTCGCTTGAAATCCTCTGTGTCTCCGCCGTGCCGGCGGTTCCGCTCGGGTTCGGGGTCGCCACGCTTATGAGGTTTTACCGTGAAAAGTATTCCCTGAAGCCGCCGCTGTTTATGCTCCTCGCGTTCGCGCCGACGCTGCTTATTTCGGGCGTGCTGATGGCGGCGCAGTATTCAAGAATCTACGAGTACTATTATTTCTTCAACAATTTCACCGATCGGCTTGAAACCGTGATTTTCACGGCGATAGTCGCTATTGTTTCCGCAATAATATACGCAATATCCGCACTAATACGCAGCAAAAGGCATTATTGTTGACAAACCGTGTTGCAATTCGCTTTTGGAGGTCTCACAATGAAAAAAATATTCGCAATAATTTCACTCATCATTTTAAACGCTCTGGCGTATTTTGCGGGAGCTTGGGTGGCGCTTATTTCTATGTTCGACGCTCAAAGCAATGTCGGGGCTGTCGTCAAGAGCGTACTTTTTCTTGCCGCGCTTCCCACGCCGCTGTTTTTTGTTTGGCGATTTTTTCTGCTTACGTATGGTTTCACGAAAAAGAAATTCTTCCTTTGCACGCTCCTGCCGCCGGTTGTCGTTACGGCGGTCTTTGGGGTGTTCGTGCTCAATTTGGGATTAACGGGTCTGTTTATTTCATTTTTGTGCAACGCAGTTACAATATGTTTAATAATAAGCACGGTGATATGGGTCTCGGTAGGAGGGCGCGGAGAGAAAAGCCCGAACAAAGCGGCGGCTATCGTTCTGCTCGGTGTTTGCGGCGCGGCGATTTTGCAGAGTCTGAACCGGCTGTTGTTCAGTCCGATCGGCTTGATCATCTCGTTCGTTATAAAGCCGAACATATCGTCGGCATTGGCTCGGCAGGCTGTCAATACGCTTATCATATCGGCGGTTTTGTTTCTCCCGATAGGTTTCGGCGCGGCAAAGCTGATGAAAATCTACAAGGAGGAATGTTCTCTGAAGCCGCCGCTGTTTATGCTCTTCGCGTTCGCTCCGAGCCTTGTTATCGCGGGGGTGCGTATGCCGTTTGAATACAACGGCGAGCCGCACGTTATTTATGCGGAGTTTGAAGCTCAGCTCGATACATTTATTCTGACAGCGACGATCGCGCTTGTCTCCGCGATTATTTACGCAGCCGCCGCTCTCATTCGCAGCAAAAAGCATTACTATTGACAGCAGAAGCGCAATGTGCTATAATTATATTAGGGAGTTGTTTCTTACTACTTCTTCTTAACTCTGAAAAATCTAACTTCTAAAAGGAGCTGTAAATATGAAGAAAAAGCCTGTTGCGATTTTGGCTTTGATAGGCGGCGGAGCGGTGGCGGTGGCGATGGTCGCGTTTATGGCGATCGTCGTGTTTATCACGCTTTCGATGTTTTTCAAGCAGGGGTTCGAGTGGGCGCTTTACGTTGTCACGGCGCTGTTTGTGTATGCTATGAGCTATCTCGGGCGTCACCCGCGCGCGTTCTACAAAAAGACGCACAACATCGGCAGCGCGGCGTTTATCGCGCTTGCGTGCGTGCCCTCGCTTATCGCGGCGGTGCTGCTGTACTTCTTCCACACGCCCGAGATCGCCGAAGAAACGGGCACGGACGTTATGGGAGTGCGGCTGCTGTTCGGGCTTGCCGCGTCGGCGGCGTTTACGCTGAGCCTGATCATCCGCGCGGTTACGGACGCGATAAAGTACAAAATCGAGCACAAGCGCACCAAAACCTTAAGCGAAATCGAGGTTGACGCGGAGGAAGAAGAATGAAAAAAGCGCTCGCGCTGACCGCGCTTATTATCGGCAGCGCCGCGGTCATCTTCGGGTTGGCGGTCCTTAATCTGTTTTTGTTTTCCGAGATATATGACCTCGTAATTCTTGTCGGGCTGGCTGCGGTGGTGGGGTTCGGTTTCGTTCAGACGGCGCTTCAAGGCGTATTCGAGAGGAAAACCGGGCTTTCTTGGAAGCGCTTTATTTTGTTGGCTTACGTGCCGTCGGCGGCGGGCTCGATCGTGTATTTTATCGTAGTTCGGATACTCGATATGGCGGGGTATTTCAAGGGCTT
This sequence comes from Oscillospiraceae bacterium, assembly GCA_029062865.1. Classification (GTDB taxonomy): domain Bacteria; phylum Bacillota; class Clostridia; order Oscillospirales; family Ruminococcaceae; genus CAG-115. The sequence continues at coordinate 14,372 of JAIDPG010000286.1, read as the reverse complement.
TTTGGCGGGCTTGGGGGAGCTCCTCATCGGAATATCGTGGACGATAACGTCCGTCGCCGCGCTGATCGCGGGGTTGATCGTTTATGTGTCTCGGGTTTACGCGCGTGAAGAAAAGGGGAAGTTATGAAAAAGGTGCTCTCAATAATACTCACGGTAATATGCGGCTTGCTCGCGAACGCTATCGCGGCTGTTCCCGCGGTCTGGCTCTTGCTCACGAGCGAGAGCGTTGTGTTCGGGGTGCTTGTCGGCTTGCCGATAGCCTGCGGGCTTGCCGCTCTGCTGAACCTCATCGGAAAGAAGACAGAGGGAAAGTGCGGCGTAGCGCGGCGGGTTTTTCTGCTTATCGCGCAGGCGCCTTTTGTCATTCTTGTGACGGCGCTTTTTATTCAGAACGCCGTGGAGCTTTACCATTATGAGCCCTCGCTCGGCGATATGTTCAGCGGGTTGTACGGCTGGGGATTGGAACTCAATTATTACGCGTATTTGGGCGCGCTCGCGACCGCCGTTATGACGACCATCGGCGGGTTTATCATGATGTTGGCTGACAGACAAAAAGCGCGGACGGAAAAACAATAACGGCATCAAGATATGAAAGGGGTTTGGCTCTATGAAAAAACCGACGGCTGTCATTCTCACGATGCTTTTCGGTCTTGTCGGGAGCGCTCTGGTATGCGCGGCGGGAGTTTTCGCGTACTCCGCGCATATCGTGATATACATAATCACGATGGCGGTGTTGAACTTGATTTACGCACGGGTGCTTATCGATGTCGTGGAAGGCATTGCGGAAAGCAGAGGCACTTGGAGGGGAAACCCTGAGTCGGTTTTAAAAGGTGATCGGCGCGCGAGGCGTAAAGCCAAAGGCGGTCCGCCCTCGGTGAAAGTGCTTATTATATGTGCGCAGGCGCCTATCCTCGTGCTGAGCCTTGCGTATTTCATTTCGGAGCTTGTTGTATATGAGCCTCCGAGCGGCAGCTGGCGGAACTTCGTCCATCTGGGGTATGAGCTTGGACCGGCGCTTTGTATGCTCGTGACCGCCGTTTTAACGACTGCTGCGGCGTTTTTTATCGCGGCAAGGGCAAAGAAAGCATAGGGCGCATACCGATCAACAGCAGCATATCCAGATCGCATAAATTTCAAAAAGTCTCACAATTTTGCAAAGCAAAATTGTGAGCGGTTCCCTCAGCGCTGCAGAGCGAACGAAGTGAGCGGAGCAGCGGTGAGGGAATTTTGAAATTTAAATTAAAATAAGGAGAACAAAATGAACGCAAAAATTGAACAGCTTATCAACAACATCGAAACGGTAATCCTCGGCAAGCGCGACGTAATTGAAAAAATCGTCTGCGCGATGATCGCGGGCGGGCACGTGCTTATCGAGGATGTTCCCGGAGTCGGAAAAACTCTGCTTGCGGAAACGCTCGCAAAGTCCGTTTCGGGCAGCTTCGGGCGAATTCAGTTCACGCCCGACCTTATGCCGTCGGACGTTATCGGCTACACGGTCATCGACCAGCGCACGGGCGAATCGTCCTACAGAGCGGGCGCGGCGATGTGCAACTTCCTGCTCGCGGACGAAATCAACCGCACGTCTCCGAAGGTTCAGTCCTCGCTGCTGGAGGCAATGGAGGAGCTCCAGATCTCCGTCGACGGCGTGACGCACAAGCTCCCCGTGCCGTTTATGGCGCTCGCGACGCAGAACCCTATCGAGACCTACGGCACGTATCACCTCCCCGAGGCGCAGCTTGACCGCTTCCTTATGCGTATCTCTATCGGCTACCCCGACCGCCGCGCGGAGTTGCAGATGCTCGAAAAAATGCCGCAGAAAATGCCCGTGCAGCCCGTGATGACGCTTGACGACGTAATGGCTCTCCGCGAAACCGCAAGCAACGTTCAAGTCTCCGAGCAGGTCAAGACGTACATCTTGATGATAGTCGGCGCGACGAGAGCAAGGCAGGAGGTAAAGCTCGGCGCGTCGCCGAGAGCCTCGATAGCTCTCTACAAAGCGGCGCAGGCAATGGCGGTGATCAACGACCGCGCCTTCGCGACCCCCGATGACGTAAAGGCAATGGCGACCGCCGTGCTCTCGCACAGAGTGCTGCTCGCCGCGGGGCAGACCGCGTTTATGTCCTCCGAGGAGATCATTCAGAGTATTCTTGCGGAAACGGTTATTCCCGTTTAATAGAGGTTAGAGAATAGAGGTAAGAGAACAAACAACCCTCGCGGCACTTCCGGCTTTCGACAGAGGAGGCAAATATGAATAAGAAAAGGCTGCTAAAGTCGATGATCGGCACGGTCGCGATATACGGCGTGCTGGTGGCGGTTATCTTCTTTTCCGGTTACATATTACAACTTGATGTTCTCGTGGATTATTATTTTTATCTTGGTGTACTTATTGTTTGCTCAATCGTGGCGGGATTGTTGTTCAAGGGAGAAATGTACGCCGCGGTGTGGTCGGCGGCGTCGGTAATATTCTGCGCTGTTATTTCGGGTTTTGATTTATTGGGCATCATGTTGGTGTCGTGGTATGTTTTAGCGCCGCTGCTCATTCCGTTCTTTATTGCAAAAGCGCTTTCTTGGAGCTGGAATAATACTAATTAACGCCGCCTTGCGGTACTTCTTGCCTCTTGCCTCCGGTAGAACACTTTTAGGAGAAATGTTATGCGATTTGTTGAAATATACTCCGACGGCGCTTGCAGCGGAAATCCCGGACCGGGCGGGTTCGGGGCGATCTTGCGGTGCGGCGGTCACGAGAAGGAGCTCTCGGGCGGCGACGCGCACACGACCAACAACCGAATGGAGCTGCTCGGCGTGATAACCGCCTTGGAGGCGCTGAAATTCCCGTGCGAGGTGCGGATAACGACCGACAGCAAATACGTCGTCGACGGGATAGAAAAGGGCTGGGCGGCAGGCTGGCGCAAGCGCGGCTGGAAAAAATCCGACGGCAAGCCCGCCTTAAACCCCGACCTCTGGGCGCGGCTGCTCGACCTGCTGGAGATACACAAGTGCGAGTTTTGCTGGATAAAGGGACACGCGGGTCACGCCGAAAACGAGCGCTGCGACAGGCTTGCGGTCGCCGAGCGCGATAAATATGCCGGGAAATTAAATGGGTGATAAAATGCAGAAAATCAACTATCAGCGCGAGCTTGACAAGCTCATAGCCGCGCTTGACAAAACGCCGCAGCTGCTGCTTCACGCGTGCTGCGCGCCGTGCTCGAGCTACGTTCTTGAGTATCTCTCGCAGCACTTCGAGATAACGGTTTTATACTACAACCCGAACATTTCCCCCGAGGAGGAGTTCCGAAAACGCGCCGAGGAGCTGCGGCGGCTCATCTCCGAAATGGAGTTCAAAAACCCCGTGGAGCTTATCGTAGACGAATACGACCACAATGAATTTCTCAAAGCCGTCAAGGGCTTGGAAGCCGCTCCCGAGGGCGGCGAGCGGTGCTTTGTGTGCTATCGTTTGAGACTGGAGCGCGCCGCGAAATACGCCGCCGAGCACGGCTTCGACTGCTTCTGCTCGACGCTTTCAATAAGCCCGCTGAAGAACGCGCAAAAGCTCAACGAGATAGGCGCGGAATTATCGCAAATTTACAGCGTTTCAAGCCTCCCGAACGACTTCAAGAAAAAGGGCGGCTATCTGCGCTCGATAGAGCTGAGCCGCGAGTATGATTTATACAGGCAAAATTACTGTGGCTGCACGTTCTCGAAATCCCAAAATTCCACTTGACTTTTTAGCGAAAATTCACAAAATCGCCGAGCGCACTTGAAAAATTGCCCGAAATGGTTTATAATAATAAAGTACACGCCGCAGTAGCTCAGCAGGATAGAGCGACCGCCTCCTAAGCGGTAGGTCGGAGGTTCGAATCCCCTCTGCGGTGCCACCGGTCAGCAAAAATCCCTCGGCTTTGCCGAGGGATTTTTTTGCAGACCGCAATGGCATTTGCGCACGCCGCTTTGCGGCGAACGCAAACGCTCATTGCTAGCATTGTTTTTGCTTCGCGGAACCGCAAAAACAACGCGGGGCTGACACTTCGCCCATAGGTGATTTTTTCAAATTTTTTTGGTAACAATATCACAATCTGCAAAAATCCTCTCGCAAAGCGAGGTTTTTTTTGCTAAGGCGCATATTTTTTCGGGCGGAGTTCGCTTAATTCTGGAAAAGAATATTTTCCTTGTCCTGCGGCTCGTAGACGATCAGATCCGCGGAGTTCAGGTTCTCGCGGCGCATATCCACGGCGTTTATTTGGTGGTTGTTGTAGTAATTATAATAGTAGATCCCGTTTTTGCAGTCGCAGCAGCACGTGTACTGCGTTATCTGATAGTCGCCGCTTTCAAGCTCGCAGCAGCCGCTTGGGTTTTCTACCGAATTCAGGATATGAAACACCTGCGACACGCTCTCCAAAGCGCTTTCGCCGCAGACGGAATTCGCCCTGACAAATGCCGCGCGGACGAATCTTGACTCGCTTGACCAATCGCCGGGCAGCCCGATCGCTCCCATTCCGCGGCTGTAGGCGTTGAATTGGTATTTCGAGCAGAAGCGGTTTTCGGGCGGCTTCGCAGACAGACCCATGTAGTTGTTGATCTGCGTCGTTTGCAGCGGGAACTCCGGGTTGTTCGTGAGCACGCCGAGAGGGTTTTCGTACACGAAAAAGCCCTGCTTTGTGCTCTCGACGACGATCGAATCCCTGCCGTCGGAGATCATCCAGTGCAGCTGCGACACGGGGAAATCCCCGAACGCGCGGTCAACGAGACACATTTTCGAGAGGAGCTCTCGCGCCTCGGAAAGGCTCGCGCACTGCCCCATTATAAACGGGATAAACTCGTGCGGCGCTATCGCGTATTTTCCGTCCTCGGGCTCGCCGTAAAACGCGTTGTCAACGAAATTCAGCCCCGCCATCGCGAGCCCCTTTTCGTTTACGCAGTCGTAATACAGCGGATACCCGTCCGCGACGTGCGCCATTCCTATCATCGCGAAGTGCTCGCGCATCGTTCCCGCGAACAGAAACTTAAACGGATAATTCCGCGGCGCTATCGCCACATTATCCCCGAAGCGTATTTCATAATCGAGATTTCGCCCGAAATAAAACCCGTTGTTTTCGTAACTTACAGCAGTACACATAGCAGCTCCTTTGCTGATCTCTTCGGCGCTTCTTCCCGCCCGCGGCGGGGAGATACGCGGTGAAATAATTGTATATTATTATATGCAGAGGGCGCGGGTTTTATACACGGCAAAGCGGCTCTCCGTTCGGAGAGCCGCCATTTTTGTGATTATTGCAGGGACTTCCCGAGCGCGAGAGCTTCTTGAAGCTCCGCGCGTCCGTCTATGTCGCCGATATCCATTACTCCGCCGCAAAGCACCTTCCCGAGGTTTTTTCCATTTGAGATGTTCAGTCAGGTGATCAAAGTACATCGTCGCGTCCTCAAAGCCGTGCCCCTCCGCCGCCATTATCAGCGCGGCGGTTTTTCCGTTCCCGCGAAGCAGGTTTTCACTGCCCTCCTCAAGCGCGAACAGGCGGTCTATCGCGGTTTTGAGCTGCCCGCTTATGCTCCAGTAATACAGCGGAGAAGCAAGCACGATGACATCGCAATCCCTCACCGCGGAGTATATCTTCTCCATTCCGTCATGCTGAACGCACGGACATTCGCGTGAACTGTCGCCGCCGAAGCAGCTCTTGCAGCCCTTTATTTCAAAATCTCCGAGAAAGAATTCCGAGACCTCGCACCCGACGCTCTCCGCGCCCTCGCGAAACATTTTTACAAGAGCCGAGGTGTTTCCGTTTTCCGCGGACTTCCGTTTAGTATGACAACTTTTTTGCTCATTCTATTGTCACCGCCTTAAATTTTATCCGCAAGAGCCGCCGCTTGCTTGCAGCCGTCGGTTTTGTCGATAGCCCCGACATTCAGCACTCCGGGGATCAGCACCTCGCCGACCATTTTCCACTTCATCAGCGCCGCCGAGCGCTCGATAGGCACGCGCACGCCGTCCATAACGGACATATCCTCCTCCTCGCAGCACGTGATAAGCGCGCACTCCTTGCCCGCGATGTCCTTTCCGCCGACCACCAGCGAGAACAGCTTGTCGATCACGCCCTTTATCTGCGCGGGGATAGAGTACCAGTAAACCGGCATTGTGAACACAACCGCGTCCGCCTCGAGAATAAGCGGCGCGAGCTCGTTGAAGTCGTCGTCGAACGAGCAAGCCTTGCCCGACTTGTAGCACGTCTCGCACGCGTGGCAGCCGCCTACGTTCCTAAGCGCCGCGTCAAAGCGCGTTACGGTGTGCCCCTTTTTCTCCGCCGCCGCGATGAACGCGTCCGTCATCGCGAAGCTGTTGCCGTTCTTGCGGGGGCTTCCCGTGATAACTACAATTTTCTTTCCCATAATAAAATCTCCTTTTCCGTTTTGGGGAGCTTGACAAACGCCGCCCCTTGTGTTAAAATTATAGCATACCCGATTACAAAAATCAAGTACGCACTTTCGGGTTATATACTATACTAAAGGAGAGTGTAAAAATGAACGAGAAAGAGAATTACGCGCAATGCATTTCAAACGCTAAGCTCGGCGAAACGGGGTTCAGCTACACGCTGTCGCTTATCAACGGCAAGTACAAAATGACTATCCTGTACACGCTGATGTGCTTCGGCGTTGTGCGCTTCAACGAAATGAAAAAGTACATCGGCGAGATCTCGTACAAAACCTTAAGCTCCACGCTGAAGGAGCTGGAAGCGGACAAGCTTGTAAACCGCAAGGAGTACCCGCAGATTCCGCCGAAGGTGGAGTACAGCCTGACCGAGCGCGGCAAGTCCCTTATCCCGATTTTGGATATGATGTGCGAATGGGGCGAAGCAAACCGCGAATAAAGGCGGCGCTTTCCCGTCTTTGGCGAGGAGAATTCAAGCAATAAAAAATTATCAGAAAATTCTTAGAATATTTGAGACAAATTCCCCCGTTAAATTGTCCTCTAATTGAAAGCGCTTTTACAAGGAGATGATAAAATGAACGGCAGCGAGCTGGAGCATTATGTTCGGCTTTACCACAAATCGGTTTATCGGCTTGCGTTTAGCTACGTAAAGAACGAAGCCGAAGCGGAGGACATCTGCCAGGAGGCGTTCTGCAGGCTGCTTGACTGCCGCGAGGAGTTCTCCGCCGAGGAAAACTGCAAGGCGTGGCTGTTCCGAGTGGCGATAAACCTCTCGAAAAATCTCCTGAAATCCAAACGATACTCGCATATCGAGCTGGACGAAAAAATCCCCGCGGCTCACGATTTCTCCGATGAGGAAACGGAGCTGTGGGAAACCGTCGCGAAGCTGCCGCCGAAATACCGCGCGGTTATCCACCTGCATTATTACGAGGGATTTTCCGTAAGGGAGATCGCCGAGATGACGGGCAGCGCGGTTTCGACGGTGACAACAAGGCTCGCGCGGGCGCGTGACAAACTGAGGAAAATGCTCTTAAAGGAGGGTGTCTATAATGAAAAAGGAATACCGTGCGATGTATAACGCGATGTATGACAAGCTCGCTCCTTTAAAGAGCGACGAAGAGCTGCTCAGCTCGGTTCTGAGCAGCCGAAAGGGGAATATTACTATGAAACACGAAAATAAATCAAGAAAACTTTTCAGCAAGGCAGTCGTTATCCCGCTTGCGGCGGCGCTCGCGCTCGGCGCGACGGCGGTAGGCGCGGTGGCGGTTTATAACCGCAACGTAGCCGAGGAGTACGCAAACGTGCTCCAGAAGCCCGACGGCTTTATCGAGCAGGAATACAAAACCGCCGACGGCGAGGAAGTCAACCTGAACGCCGTAGCGCTCAGCAACGGACTGTATGACGAGCTTAACATCGAGATCAACAGGACCTTTGAATACGAGGATTTCACCCTTGAATTTCCGGGCGCTGTATGTGACGGCAGGGACATTTTGATTATGTACAATATGACGTTCAAAAAGGACCTCGATTGCTTGAGGGCAGAACACCAGAACTTTTGGCTTTGGGGACCTAACGCAACCAATGATGACGACGGGCTTCACGGAGGTACGCGCGCAAACAACGGCATTATGTCCGAGGTTGACGGCAAGAAAGTTTACAGCGGCTATGTCGATTACAGCGGAGTTGAAAACTGCGGTGAAAGTTTAAATCTTCATTTTGAGGAGATCAGCTCTTCAACATCGAACCGAGTGCTTGGGATAAAATTGTATAACGTGGATATCGACGTTGACCTTGATATCCCTCTCACGGGAGACTTCTCGAAATTCAATAAAACCGTTGAGGCTGATACCGCACAGCACGTTGATCTTCTCGGCTGGGGCGAATGGGATGTCGAGAGCGTGGATATAAGCTCGCTTCTGATTACGTTCAACGTTAAGACCGACGGCGACCTGCCCGCCCCCGATGGCGACATTTTCAAAGAAGGAATGATGGTGTTCCCGATAAACGTAACGATGAAGGACGGCTCTACTCTCGAGCTCGGCTCCCGCGCGATCTATCGCTATGGCGACGACTCGGAGACCAAGACGGCGTGGTTTATGGCAGTGCTGAATTATCCGCTTGACGTTGACAACGTTCAGTCCGTTCAGTTCGCAAGCGCGGTAATCGACATCGACGGCAGCGCGACGACAATTGAGATACCCGAGGTTTACAGTAAGTATGACGAGAACGGTCGCTTGGTAGAACGTTAAGCCCCCTATTCCTTTCAATTATATCAATTTTGCCTAAAATGATTTTGCGGCTCTCAATCGAGAGCCGCGTTTTTTATAGAATTTTTTCCATTCCGATTTTTTGTACTTGAAGCCCGCATTTCTCATAGAATTTCATCGCCGCCTTGTTGCACGCCCAGACGTTCAGCGTGACGTTGTAGCAGCCGCTTTCCTTGGCGAATTTGAGGACGTACTCATAAAGCGAGCGCCCGACGTGAAGCCCGCGCGAGCTCTCGTCAACGCAGAGGTCGTCGATGTAAAGCGTCGTGAAATCGGGCGTGTTGCGCTCGCTGTGCCGCTGAAACACGCAGAACGCGTAGCCCTTTACCTCGCCGTTTTCCGCGACGAAGATCGGGCGCTCCGCGTCGGCGATTATCTCCGCGAGCTCCGCCTCGCTGTACTTTGTCGTTCCCGACTTGAACAGGTCGGGACGGCCCTTTGCGTGGACTTCAAGCACCTGCGACAGCAGTTCCAGAATTCGCGGAATGTCGCGGGTTTCGGCTTTTCGTATGTTAAGTTCCATAGCGAGCCTCCGTTCTATTTCTTTCTTATGTGATCGACTATTCGCAAAATCACGCCGCCCCAAAAACATATCCCCGTTATCGGCATACAAACGGCAAACGCGCGCCATGTATCAGCGTCCGATTTTATGAAGATCACGCAGAAGATAAATACCACGATCGCGATGCCGGCTATTAAAAAGAGAATGTTGCCTGCTTTTTTGAGTGTCATTTTCAGTCCTTTATCTCGTACCTCTCCCCGCCGATCTCCACGCTCGTTCCCGTGAAGATAGGCGCGGCTTTTCCGCTTTCTATATGCTTTTCCTCGCCGTTCGGGAGAGTGCACGCCCAGGCCTCCGCGCCGTGATTTTTCAGCCCCCAAAGCGCGGGGTTTTTCTTGTTGCGGACTACCTCGGCTTCGAGCTCTACGTCGTCGTTGAACAGCTTCGCGCCGTCGAACAGAAGCGTGCTGGACTTCGCGCCGACAAGCGACAACGGCTTTGCGTAATGCGTTCCGCACGCGCAGATAAGCTTGCCGTCGTCGTCCGTTTCCACGGAGGGCAGGAAGTTCTGTATACCGCACGGGCACGCAGTGATGTCGCCGCGCAGGCGCTTGAGCAAATCAAGCCACTGCTTCTCGATAAGGCGCTTCGACGGCTCGAAAAGCCCAGTCGTAAACGAATACTCAAACGCCTCGCGGATATAGTCGGGCATTATTTTCCAGAATTTTATTATATTATTGTGAACGCCGCGCACGGGACGATTACTGTCGTCGTCGGGGTCGTAGACGAAAAGCGGCTCAAAGCCGTAATGCCGCCGCTCCGCTTCCTCGGTGAGGCAGACGCTTTTCAGCACCTTGCCGCCCTCCAGCGGGTCGCCGCGCAGCAGCAGCCTGAACAGCACAACGCTGAGCGAATAGCGGTCGGTGTACTTGTCGGGCGCTTTCTCGCCGCGGACGATCTCGGGCGCCATATACCCCGGCTTTCCCGCAATGCCGAGATGCTCTCCGTAGGGTGCGATGTTGTCACAGTCGCAGATAAGCACGTCGCCGTCGGACGGTCTGATGAAGAAGCCGCCGTCGTTCATATCCTGATAGCTCTTTCCCGAGTTATGCAGCTCGCGGAACGCCGCCGTAATCTTTATCGCGGAGTTCACGACGGAATACAGCCCCGACAGCTTAACACGCGCGTTCAGTATACTCGAAAACGGCTTGTATTCCGCGGGGATCAGGTCCATCATAAACCCGAAGCCCTCTTCGGTCTGCGCGGTGAGCAGCTGCGGCATCAGAAACGCGCCGTGCGAATTATTCTCCTCGCACAGCGTTCTCAGATTATCGCGGAATATCTCCGGGCGGCGGAGCTTGTTCTGGAAGTACATTTTCAGCGCGTACTCCTTGCCCGCGAACTCCGCGCGGTAAACGATACCCTGCCCGCCCTGTCCGAGGACTTCAAGAATTTCAGCCGAGCCGCCCAGCTCCAGCGGCATTTTTTCGCCAATTCTAAGCATAATAAACCCACCTTGTTTCAATTGACAATTGTCAATTTTTTATCAGAATCCGCCGCCGGAAATGCCCTCGAAGCTCTCCTCCGCGGAGGTCTCGGCGGCGTTGCCGCACCACTCACAGACGGTCTCGTTCTCGCCGTTCCAGCAGGTGGTCTTTCCGCACTCGCTGCACTGGAAAAATCCCTTCGAGCCGCAATACGGGCAGGACGGGTATTCCGTCGTTATGTAGATGTTGCCGTTGATCTCCGTGTCGCCGAACTTCTCGCGACCCGCCGTGTGCTCGCTTACCTTGAACGCCCAGGTCGCGTACCACTCCTCGACGTTCGCGTCCTCGCCGGGGCGAACCTCGGCGCGTATGCCGAAAAGCTCGTGTGTTTCCTTGCACTTCGTTAAAATTACCGCTGCTTTCATTGTGTTTCCTCCGTTTATTTAGTTGGGCGGTTTTCAAGAGCCGCCTTGATTTTCCGTTTTCATTTCCGCCCGAAATTCCGCGTAATCCTCCGCGGTGTCGAACCATTTGGGGATTGTCGACCGAGGGTCGTTTTGCACCTGGTGGGTCGTGTCAATATCTATCTCGCGATGATAAATCAGATCGCCATAGTAATGCACCGTGCCTTTCTTCGTTTCGTCTATTTCCCGGTTCACCGCGTCTTCCAGAATGCTCCAGCTCACCGTAGAGCCGGAATAATGACCTTTTACTATTCCCGCGCAATTATTGTAACGGTCGCTTGGCGAAAAGAACAGCTCGTAGTGTACCTTTATGTTGTAGTCGCTTAGCGAGGCGCAAAAATTCTCCGCCGCCTTATGGAAGCCCTCCCACTCCTCCTCGTAAGAGAGATTGCGGGTGCTGTCGTCGAAGCACGCGGTGAATGTCACCACGATTGTGTCCCCCTTGTTGTTTGAAAGCTTATACTTTAAAAGTTCGTCAAGAAAAAACCGCAGGTCGGCCTCTCCCTCGCGTATTTTGTTGACAACGTCTTCATTTTTGTTTAACACTATCGCATAGCCCAAATCGCAGTACATAGCAAAGCTTTCCCACATACCCGAAATTTCGGGGAGCATCATTTCGTTGATTTGCCGTTCTGCTATATTCTTCGCGTAATTGTCTCCGAGCAGTTCATTATTATCGGGGTATTTCCTTGCCTCGAACACCAAGGTTTTATCCATTACGGGGGCACACCTGGCGTAGGTGATACTGCCCCTACCGGTAAAACCGCTGCCTCCGCTTGTAGATGTAGAAAAGCACACAAACTCCTCGCCGTATTTTTCCTCCAAAAGCCGCTCAAACTGCGCCCTTTCAGGGGCGGTCTTTATTCGCCGGTACCCTCCGGACCCGAACCAATGCGCGAGCTGATACAAGGCAAACATGAACAACGCCGCAGACGCCAGCCCCGACGCAACGATAATGATCACCATTCTGTGCTTTTTGCGTTTTTTGTCCATAGCAAGCACCCCGCTTTGCTTTCGTTTTGCTTACTCCGTCACCAATCTTATATATTTCTTCCCGTCCTTTTCATACGTCTCGGCGTAGTATTTCTTTCCGATAAGCGCGCGCAGCTTTTTGATGTCATCAAGCGCGAACGAGCCGAACTCCTGATAGCAAACCGTTTCGCTCGCCTTGTTCAGCTCCTCGTAAAAGTCCGTGACGTACACGCCGAACTCGTCAAGCAAGTCCTCGAACGGCGTTTGTGGAATGTATTCCGGCGAGCCCTCTTCCTCGCCGTAGCGCTCCGGCTCCAGCTCGAACGTAAGCGAGGTCACATAGATATCGCCCTTGTGAATCCCGTAGGGATCGGCGGTTTTGTAAATGCCGTCCTCAACCTCGACGAATTTGTCCGTTTGCGTTGTGTATTTGTCCGCTTTAAAGCTTTGAAAGTTTTTCATTTTTTATCCTCCGTGTTGATTTGGATAAACTATTTTGTCAGCTTTTTGAGTATCTTTCCCGCGTCCTCGTGCCCATTCTGCGCCGCCTTTTCAAACCACTTCTTCGCCTCGATCATATCCTTGGGTACGTAAACACCCTTTAAGTACATCACTCCAAGATTGTACTGCGCGATATTGAGATCCTGCTCCGCCGCCAGCTTGAACCAGCGGAATGCCTCGGCGGTGTCCTTGCCGACGCCGCTGCCCGTGTAAAGGCACTTCCCGTAAGAGCACTGGCTCCGCGCGTGACCGAGCTCCGCGGCGCGCTTGTAGAAGATCGCCGCGCCCTCCGCGTCCTTGTCCGCGAGACAGCGCCGCGCGCTCTGATAGAGCTCCTCGCCCTCGTCCGCGGTGGTCTGCGGGGTCTCGTCCGGGTCGGGGAGCTTCGGCGCTTGCTTCGGAGTTTCGGGGGTCATCTCCGGCATTGCCTCGAGAGAGCCGCCAGCCGCCTTGCGCCACTTCCGCGCGAGCTCGGGGTTTTTCTCCGTGTGAACGCCGTTCTCGTAGCACATTGCGACCATGTTCGCCGCGTCGGGGCAGCCCATTTTCGCCGCCTTCAAAAAGCAGTCGAACGCCTTGTTTTCGTCGACCTCGCAGGAAATCCCCTCCGCGAAGAAATACCCGACCATATACTCCGCCTGAGCCACGCCGTTTTCCGCGCCGCGCAGGAACCACTCCCGCGCCTGCTCCGTATTCTGAATTCCGCCGCGACCCTCTAATCTGTAAACGCCTACGTAATATTCCGCCTCGCCGTAATCCTGCGCCGCCGCCGCCTCAAACCAGTACAATGCCTTTTCGTACTCGCGAATTCTGTCAAAATGCCGCCCGAGCGAATACTGCTCTGCCGCGTCTGTCACGTTCTTCTTGCTCTCCGTTTCCGAAGCGGGGGTTTTCTCGCTCTTCTTGAACGAGATCTCACACCCGACCGCGCAGCCTACCGCCTCGACAGCCTCCGCAGCGACCTTTCCCTTAAGCCCTATCTCGTCTCTTAGCGACTGAACACACCTTGCCGCTGCTGCGCACTTCACTTCAAACGGCTTCTCGCGCACCGCCGCGAGCTTCTTCGCCGTGCCGTCGTACAACGTCACATACGCCAGCCTCCGCGCCGCGTCCTCCTTCGGGAAGAAGTCCGCGATAAGCGCGTCGCAGCGCCTTCGATCATTCAGCACCTCCGCCCCGAACTTCTCCGAGATGTAGCACAATATCCCCTTGATATCCCGGATCGGCTCGCCGCTCCTGCTGTGAACGGTCTTGCAGAACCCGCAGAAATCCCGCTCTCTATAATCAAACTCTCGCCCGCAGCGTGAACACTTCATACCAAAAACTCCTGATTTAATATCGTTGATTGCTTTCCCAAGCGTTGTCGCGGATTGATTTTAATTTAAAATTTTATTATAATTTAAAATTTCAAAATTCCCTCACCGTATGCTCGCTCCGCGCTTCGCTGAGGGAACCGGTCAGGATTTTCTTCGAAAATCCTGACACTTTTTGAAATTTTACACTTCGTTGGTTATGTTGCTGTTCGCGGTACGCCCCTTAACTGCAACGCCGATATGTGCTGTTACCGCAAACGGTCGCGTTGATTGCGCTCCAACAGTGAACGCTGCGAAAAGACTTCCTTGACAAGACTGCGCACGAACGTGAGCGCGTCACCGCAGGAACAGCGCCCCATAAAACAATCAACCTCAATAGCCGATTTCACCGTCGCTATCCCAAGACAAGATAGTCTAACCACTCAAAGCCACGAGAAAAAGCGGGCAAGGG
>JAIDPG010000285.1 GCA_029062865.1 Oscillospiraceae bacterium | reverse complement strand
ACCCCGAGCCGATAAATCCCGAAAAGCTCTCGGAGCTTGACGAGCGTTTTGAAAGCCGAATAAGCCGCGATATGAGCGACAAGGCGATAATAGAAAGCGCCTCGACGGCTCTCGCGGAAATCACGAAGTGCGCCGCGATCTCCACAAATCACGTCTCAAAATTCTCCGTAATAACCAAGGTTGACGTTATCCCGACGGGCAAGCGAATGTATGTGCTGTTGATGATCGCTTCAAACGGCGCGATCCGGAATAAAGTCTGCCGAATGGAATTTGATTTGACGGGCGAGCAGATGACGGACTTCACGCGGTTTTTGAACGAGCATTTAAGCGGCGTGAACCTCGAAACGATGTCGGAGGAATATATCGACAACCTCACGGCGGCGATGAGCGGCTATATGATGTCGCTTGCCCCGCTTCTCCATGCGGTTTACGAACTCTCCGAGGAGATGCTCCGCGACTCGATAGAGGTAAAGGGCGAGGCAAATCTGCTGGCGTGCGGCGACCTCGCGGCGGAGGACGTGATAAAGTTCATCGAGCAGAAAAGCCAGCTTTCAAGCCTTTTAGAGGACGCGTTTTCGGGGATAAATATCCGCTTCGGCGAGGAGAGCGGCACGTTCGCGATCTCGAACTCGACGGTGCTTTCGGCGAGCTACTTCAAGGACGGCAAGCCCGCGGGCGCTATCGGGATAATCGGACCGATGAGGCTGGATTACCGCAAGGTGATCCCTTATATAGAATATCTTAGCCGCAAGGTGACGCAGATGCTTTCGGACGAAAGCGAGCTCGCGCTGCCGGACGGCAGGGAGGGAGACAGCAAAAATGACAAATGAAGAATTAGACGAGCTGAAGGACGATTTGGAAGAAGAGACGACCGAGGCCGAAGAAACAGAAGAGGCTGAGGTTGAAGTCGAAAAGCCCGAAGCGGATAAGTCGACGGAGGAGCTCGCGGCGGTGAAGGATCAGCTCCTGCGGACAATGGCGGAATACGACAACTTCCGAAAGCGCTCGGCGCGTGAAAAGGACGCGCTCCGCAAGGAGATAGTCACAAACGTAACGTCGCAGTTCCTGCCCGTTCTGGATAATCTCGAAAGAGCATTGCAGACCGAGTGTACGGACGAGAATTACAAAAAGGGCGTGGAGATGATAAGCAACAGCTTCCTTGAAACGCTGAAAAATCTCGGCGTGGAGGAAATCGAAAGCGACGGCGCGGCGTTCGACCCGAATTTTCATCAAGCTGTTCAGCGGATCTCGGACGGCGACGCGGAAAGCGGAACGATAGTCCAGACCTTCGCGAAGGGCTACAAAATCGGCGACAGAGTCATTCGCTTTGCGGTGGTCGCCGTTAAAGAGTGATTTAAGATCAACGAAAACGTGAGTTTATCACGTTACAACTAAA
>JAIDPG010000284.1 GCA_029062865.1 Oscillospiraceae bacterium | reverse complement strand
ATCTGCCACTCCGAAAGTGGGCGGAGCAGGCTGAAATACTCGGGTATCTCGCCGAACTCGCCGAAGATCCTTGTGCAATATTCACGAAAATCGCGCTCAAATTCCGTTGATTTGCTGTATTGATGATTGACGTCCGCGCCATCGACGTAGGTCTCGTTTGCGGAGCTTTCGTTGGATAAAGCAATATAGCGAACGTCCCTCATAGAGCCAAATAACAGCGCCGCAAACGCCACGACCGCCGAGAACGGCGTGTGCCCGTTGAGCCAGCCCGCGGCGTTGCGTTCCAGCAGCGTTTTGTCGATCGTGCGGCGCGGTAAAACGGCTTCACTCTGCGGAATTCCCGCCGTTTCAATGCACCCGAGCGTCGCGCCCCGCGGGTTGATGACGAACGGCGTGATCGGCTCGCCCGCCTTTTTCAGCAGCTCCAGCGTGACGACGCTGTCCTTGCCGCCGCCCACCGGTACGAGCGTCCCGGAAAGTGAGCGCGGAAAATGCGAATACAATGCGGGCTCACGCGCCTTAATGCTCATAAAATCATCGCGCGTGGTAACGATTTCATTACGGTAGAAGAACTCACCCAGCCCGTGCCAATAGAGCTTTTTCCACCATTCGATCTGCCACTCGTCCAGCCCGCCGCAGCGTATCTCAACGGTCGGACAGCACGCGCATTTCCAGTAGCTGACAAGCTCCGCCATGCCGAGCGAGAACGTCATAAGCTCGGCTTGCTCGCGCGGGAATTCCGCGTTCCAAAGCGATTTGTCGAACGTCCACTCCGGATAGAAGTGAAACTCGTCAATTTGGAAGTGAAAACGCAGATAATTCTCACCTAAGTCGAAACTGTGGTATATAAACAGCGGGTGGGCTTTTCGTAATTCGTCAAATTTACTCATTTTCACTCCTTATTATGGCTCATTTTAGGGATTTTATACAAGAGCGCTGCCTCGCGATTTTATGTGCTTTTCTCGCTCTCGGAATTTGGCTTCGTAATCGGATATCGCGGCTTTTGTGTTTAAGATTCGCTCTCTTTGGTTGTTCCGGTCTAACTGCCGAAATCGGCGGTACAATGCGATTTTGGGCTCTTATAAATGAGCGGAAACCTACGAAAAACGTGTAAAAAATCCCTCAACGCGGCTTTATTGTGCGGAATTCGTGTTAGTCTAGAATGATCGGTTTTGACGTAAAATCCAAACCGCAAACAGGCGGCTCCTCAAACGCAAGCCCGTAAATATCCGTGAGCCGCGCCTCAAATTCCGCTTGGCGGCGCGCTTCGGGGGAGGTTTTCGACAGCGCCTTCAGTGACGTGTCAATCGGCAGCGGGCAATTCGCCGCGGAAAGAATTTCCTTTCCGCGAGCGTTCATTCCGAGCACGCGGATATACGCGCACTTCTCACGGGAAATTTCCTTGTCGATGCCGAGAAATCCGCATAACACAGCCCTTCTGATACGCGCGAGGGTGTAGCGCTTCGTTTTCGTCATAAAATAAATGCCCGACAGGGAAGTGCCCTTGCGAATGGCTTTGTAGAGCCGTTCCCCGAGCCCTCCCGCGCAGTCCGCGACGCGTTCCAGATCGTTTTGGAGAAGCGCCCTCAGATTTGCGAGAATTGCACGCTCCAATCGCGAAAGATCCGCGCTCGGGGCGGCGACAAGAGGCGCGTAGTCAGAGTAGTCCTTGCCCTCCGAAATGAGCTTGCGTATCGCCGAGCCGCTCAAGAACTCGCTTCGCGAGCTTTCGTCAAGCTCCTCGTTATGCGCCGCGCCGTAACGCCGCACCGTAAACGATTCTATCGTGCTTCCGCGAGTGTCGAGCGCGTTCAGATACTCGATTGCGAGCGTGTTGTTCGGCGACGCGATAAGCTCCGCCACGTCGTCGGTGTAAAACTGTCGCAAAGCCTTTTGCAATGCGGCGGGATAGCTGTTCCCGCGCTGGATCAGCTCGTCGAATTCCGCCGTGTGGACCGTGTAGTCGATAGCGCCCGAAGCCTCTTTCAGAGCCGCGAGGTCGCCGCTTTCGCTGCCGAAAGCAAGCATTTCCACGCACCCAAGCGCCGCCGCGATGTCGACCGCTCCCCGCGCGAAGCCCGCCGCCGAGGTCAGGGAAAACCGCGCCGGAAGCTCGATTACGAGGTCAATTCCATTTTCCAAAGCGGTTTTGGTGCGGGTGAATTTGTCGAATACCGCCACGCCGCCGCGCTGCGTGAAGCTTCCGCTCATAATCGCCAGAACGTGCGTCGCGCCCGCCTCCCGCGTCT
>JAIDPG010000283.1 GCA_029062865.1 Oscillospiraceae bacterium | reverse complement strand
TTGTTGTGATGAGCGATAAGATAAGAAGCTCCGCGCCGGAGGTTTTTAAGTATTTTAAGGAACAAGGCGTGGCGTTAAAGGTGATTTCGGGCGACGACCCGAGGACTGTTTCTTCGATAGCGATCCGCGCCGGGCTTGACAACGCTGAAAATTACGTCGATATGACGGAGGTTTCCGAGGAGGAGCTTCCCTCTTTGGTAGAAAAATGCGCGGTTTTCGGGAGAGTAACGCCCGAAAAAAAGCTTTCGATAATTAAAGCTCTGAAAGCAAACGGACACAAAACCGCGATGACCGGCGACGGCGTAAACGACGTTCCCGCGCTGCGGGAAGCGGATTGCTCCGTCACCGTCCAGGCGGGCAGCGACGCGGCGCGGGCGGTGTCGCAGATCGTCCTGATGAACAACGATTTCGCGTCGATGCCGCTTGTGGTGCAGGAGGGGCGGCGGTGCATCAACAATATCCAGCGCTCCGCGGCGCTGTTCCTCACCAAGACAATCTTCGCGTTTCTGCTGGCGGTGGCGTTTCTGTTTTTGCCGTATGAATACCCTTTCAGGCCTATTCAGATGACGCTCGTGAGCGCCCTTACTATCGGCGCACCGTCGTTTCTGCTCGCCCTGGAGCCGAACCGAAGCCTTGTGCGCGGGAGCTTCCTCAGAAACGTTTTGTGGAAGGCGGCTCCGGGCGGCGTCTCGGCAGCGGTTGGAATCGGGCTTATTATGGTATCGCGGGCAGTGTTTGACTTCCCTGCCGAAGAGGTCTCTACAATGTCGCTGATTTTGATGGGCGCGGCATTTTTCGGGGCGCTGTTCGGGATCTGCCTGCCGTTCGACAAAACCCGTGCTGTGATGTTTACGGCGCTTGCGGCGGTTTTCTGCCTTGTCCCGATAATTTCCCCGACGCTTCGCGGATTTTTCTATTTTGAAGCGCTGACGCTTCGCGAGTACGTAGTCATCGGCGTTCTAATCGCGATCGTCTGGGCTTTGGAATTTCTTTTGAGCATTTCTTCAAAGATGTCAAAGAAGTTCAAAAAATCCCCTTGAAAAAATCATAAAAATGCTGTAAAATATATATGGGTGATAAAATGGAATATTCATTGAACGCCGGCGAGTGGAACAAAGTGTTTGCCGTGCCGTCAAGCATTGTTGACAAATACTTAAAGCTCGCGAGCGGGAACGCTCTGAAGCTGCTGCTGTATCTTATGCGCCACGGAGGCGAGAGCTTCACCGCGGAGATTTTAAGGGCGGAGCTTGGGTTTGAGGAGCTCGGTGAGCTTGAGGACGCGGCGCTGTTCTGGGTGCAGCGCGGGATTATCAGCGCGAAAAACACGAAGAACGCACTTTCGCTTGCCGCCGCGGGGTCGGACATAGTCGATATCAATCGGGAAAACATCGAAGTACAAAAAATCCCCGAAAAGCGCTCTACTGTTATAAAGGCAAAGCCGGCGGTTATCTCAAACGGTGATATCGGAAGAAGCATCAAAAGCTCGCCCGAAATCAAAATGCTGTTTGACGAAGCCGAGAAGCTGTTCGGACGGACGCTTCACGCAAACGAACGGCAGACAATCGCGCAGCTGACGGAGCATTACGGTCTCCCGTGCGATGTTTCGCTTATGCTGCTGCATTATTGCTTTAAGGAAGATAAGCTGAAGCCTGCAT
>JAIDPG010000282.1 GCA_029062865.1 Oscillospiraceae bacterium | reverse complement strand
TGCCGATACGCTGAATTACGCTTCCTCAGAAATAAGCAAGGTAGATACTTTAAGACGTGACCTTATAGCCAATATTTCCCACGATCTGCGTACTCCTCTTACTATGGTAAAGGCGTATGCCGAGATGATACGCGATCTTTCGGGAGACAATCCCGAAAAGCGCGAGCGTCATCTGAAAATCATCATCGACGAGACAGATAGACTTTCGTCGCTTGTTACGGATATTCTTGATTTGTCAAAGGTACAAGCGGGCGTTGCGGAAATGAACCTCGAAACGTTTGATTTCTCGCATAGAATTTCAAAGGTCATCTCGCGGTTTGATATTCTAAAGGAAAGCGACGGCATTGTTATCGACCTCCAAGCTGAGGACGGCATTGTGATAACCGCCGATATTACGAGGCTCGAACAGGTGGTCTATAATCTCATTAACAACGCCGTGACTTATGTCGGAAGCGACAACACGGTAATTGTCCGCCTGTTCCGCAAGGAAAACGGCTTGACGCGCTTTGAGGTCGAGGACCACGGCGAGGGCATTTCCGCGGAAAATCTGCCGTATATCTGGGACAGATATTACAAGGTAAGCCACGGCGACAGCACTCACAAGCGCGCGAAAATGGGCAGCGGCATCGGGCTTTCGATAGTAAAGAGCGTTCTCGAGCAGCACGGCTTTGCTTACGGAGCGGAAAGCGAGGAGGGAAAGGGAAGTACGTTCTGGTTTGAGGCTCCCGAATACAACGAGAAGCCGCCCGAGCAGCCGTCAAAATCCCCGCTGCGGAGATTTATTCCCGAAAAAAAGCACGATAATAATAAAGATAAAAAGGGCGCGGAATAATCCGCGCCCTTGCTGTATTATTTGATTTTCTCACCACAGTCAAAAACCTCGGCTGAAAGCGCTTGGGCGATCTGCTTCAGCTTTTCGAGAATCTCATCCGAGCCGTCCTCGCTGCCGATCCTACCGTTGCGGTAGTTTATCTCATAGTCTTTCCATAGAGTGCGGCCTTTGATATGAATACGCAAAACCGACTTAGTAATGGGGTTAGTCGCTTCGGCGGTCTCGGACAAGGTAAGCTCGCCGTCCAAATTTACATATTCCAGCCACTCTTCGAGAGTGATACTCCCGTTTTCACGTTCGATATAGACGTCCATTACTTTCCATTCTCCATTAAGCGCACCATAACCGCTTTCTGCGCGTGCAGACGGTTCTCCGCCTCGTCAAATATCTCGTTTGCATGAGCTTCGAAAACCTTTTCGGTAATCTCCTCCTCGCGGTGAGCGGGCAGGCAGTGGAGCACAATAGCGTCCGATTTCGCGACGCTCATCACGCTGTCGTTGATCTGATAAATTCCGTCGAACACCGCCTTGCGCTTTTCAAACTCGCCCTCCTGCCCCATAGAAGCCCACACGTCGGTGTACAGAACGTCCGCGTCCGCCGCGGCTTCCTTCGGGTCGGCAACGAGCTTGAATTTGTCGCCGTAAGCCTTTGCGAACTCCAGCACCTGCGGGTCGGGGTGATAACCCTCGGGGCAAGCGAGCGAAACGCTCATTCCGCACTTCAAGCCTCCGACCGTGAGGGAATTTGCCATATTGTTTCCGTCGCCGATGTAGCACATTTTCAAGCCGTCGAGTTTGTTCTTGTACTCGCGGATAGTCTGCAAGTCCGCAAGCACCTGACACGGGTGGCAGAAGTCGGTAAGCCCGTTGATGATCGGGATAGAGCCGTATTCAGCCAGATCCTCGACCTCTTTCTGCGCGAACGTGCGTATCATAATGCCGTTAAGATAACGCGAGAGAACGCGCGCGGTGTCCTGAACGGGCTCGCCGCGCCCGATCTGAAGATCGCGCGAGGACAAAAACAGCGCCTGACCGCCGAGCTGGTACATTCCCGTTTCAAACGAAACGCGCGTCCTCGTTGAGGATTTCTGGAAAATCATTCCAAGCGTCATTCCCTTTAAATGCTCGTGAGCGATGCCGTGCTTCTGCTCGTATTTGAGCTGATCGGCAAGATTCAGCAGATCAACAATCTCATCGGTGCTGAGATCAAGCAGCTTTAATAAATGTTTCATTTTTATATTTTCCTTTCAAAATGTTTTTTATTTAAACGGAAACTATGTGTCTATTCTTGTCATTTCCGTCAGTGCCTTGTTTCTGTAAACCAAGTCCTCGCGTGAGGTAAAGCCAACGCTCTCCCAGAACGCATTGCCGTCGGAGTTGCGCTCAAAAACCACCAGCGCGGTCTTGTTTATTCCAAGCCCGCGAAGCGCTTTAAGAGCGGTATCCACAAGCGCCCTTGCAATGCCTTTTCTGCGGTGCTCGGGGCTTACGGCGGTATGATAAATGTAACCGCGCCGTCCGTCGTTGCCCGCGATTATCACGCCAACCGTCTTGCCGTTTTCCTCCGCGACAAAGCAGGTTTCGGGGTTGCGCTTCAGATAACGCTCTATTCCCTCGCGCGAGTCGTCAAGATTGTTCAGCCCCATGCCCTTGCAGGACAGCCAGAGCGCGTAGACCGCCTCGTAGTCGGCTATTGTCATTTTCCTGATGCTCATATCATTTCTCCTTTTGATACGCGTAGCCAAAATGAATTGGCGGCGCGGTAATGGAAACATATATAAACTCCTCGTCACCGCCATTATGCAGTCCGTGAACGTCCTTGTCGGCAAATCGTACCACATCTCCCGCTTCAAACGGCTTTTCGGTATCGTTTTCGAGCAGCAGCTTTCCCGTGCCTTTAAGAGCATACCATATCTGTTCGGAGGAATCGTGAGTATGCCGCGGCTGGCTTGCTCTCGGTTCAAGGTGAACCTCGGTGATCGTGACGCGGGTGCTGGTGGAATTATCGGGATTAAGCAGCTGTCGTGATACGACGCCCGGGTTGGAAAGCGATTTTATTTCGGTTGATTTTATAAATTCCATATACTTGTTACCTCCATATTTATATTAGAGCCTGTTAGTATCTCGACGTGCGCAGATTGCGCAGCGGATTTTTCGCCAAACGACGGCAATTTTGCGCAGGAATACTGTATGTATTTCAAGCAAAATTGCCTAAGTGTGGCGGAAAAGACGCAAGCGAGATGTGTGCGGCGAGATGCTAAACAGGCTCTTAGGTCACTCCGTTGATTTCAGAAAACGATCCGCCAAATCGGCAATCTCCTCTTGAAATGAAGCTCTGTTCGTCCGAATAATCGAAATGATTCCGCGAAGCTCATTGGGATTATCTTTCCAGTCGGCAGGGGAAAGACTCAAAACACATTCCAGCAGATCGCCCTCGAAAAAGCGTATTTCCGCTAAAGGATCGTTCTTCAATATCGCGACCGCCATCGGCAGAATATATTTCAGCCCGACCCTTTGCCCCGTTAAAACGCGGATTTCCTCATTTGACAGCTCACGGAGCGGCTTTTTTCGCGCCGCCTGAACCGTTTGCACAACATAGGAATTGAAGTCGTTGTGCTCCCAAAAGGAGTTTTCAAGCTCCTCAAGCGATTTGTTGACCGCGCTCCCCAAAGCAACATAGTACTTCATCGGCGTAAACCGAATACTGTCTGCCTCTTGTTCGTCGGACTGCGGAACAAACCCCAGATGAAGATAAAACGGCAGCCCGTAAGGGGATGAGTTCAGCGTGATCTCCGAAGGCGCGGGATCTTCGCGGAGCAGATCGTCAAGCAGGTATCGGAATATCGCGGTCGCAACGCCCTTTCGGTGATATTCCTTTTTGACGAACACAAGATTGATGTGGGTCTTGTTCGGTCTCATTCCGATAAGTCCTATGATGTTTCCGCTGTCAAAAGCCGCGTACATCGGGCTTGTTCCGCTCTTAAAGCCGTTTATCAGCTCCTCGCCGCGGACAAAGCTCTTGAACGTTTCAACGCCCTCGGGCTTGTAATCGGATGCTTCAAACTCCATAAACACATCAAGCGCAAGCTCTAAAGCCTCGTCGACCTCGCCGCTTTTGATTTTTCTGATCTCGTACATGTCCAAAAACCTATCCCGCATTGTTTTTCAACGAATCGCTGAACGATTTCAGCTCCCTTTTCGTGTCCTCCGAAAGCCTGTTGTATTCGGTATTGTAGATAGCTCCCTCAAGTGTGTACAAATGCACGAGACACACGTTCGGATACGCCTCCTTCAGCTTAGCGAAAGCCTGCTTTGAGCCAAGCTCTATCAGTCTTTCGGGAGTGTCTATACCCACGGATATGAGCTTTATTTCCATTTCCTTGCCTATGTTCATCATTGCGGTAAGCTCGGACATAATTTCTCCTTTTTAATCCTTGTAAAACCCGCCTGTGTGAAAATTCTCACCGCCCAATTTCTCGGTGGTGAGCTTGAACGTCACCACTCCGTCGGGACAGACGAATTCCTTTACGTGAGGTTCGTCGATAGCATTTCCAAGCGGCGACCACCCGCCAAGCCGCCTTAAATCACCGCCGGAGCGCACCGCTTCAAGCAGCGGATAGAGGTACAGCATCGCTTTCTGACAAAAGCCGCGTCCGTCTTGATTTACGGGGCAGTCGTAGGTGCAGCGGTAAACGTCGCCCATTTCGTCGCCGTTGCGGCAGTGTCCCTCGGATTTTCCGTCGTGGGAAACGGCTATGACCTCAATTGTGAAGCCGTATTCCTCGTCGTACCACTTATTCATTTCAGCAGCTCCCCAAGTATCGCCATTCCCTTGTCGATCTCCTCATAGGTGATCGTAAGCGGCGGCAGCAGACGGAGCTTATCCTTCGCGGTAAGCAGGAGCAGCCCGTTTTCGAGTCCTTGCTTCACAATATCGGCGGCTTTTTTGGTTTTCAGACGAATTCCTATCATCAAGCCGATGCCCGAAACGGCTTCAACTTCGGGTATCTTTGAGAGCTTCTCGCGGAAATATTTGCCCTTTTTCGTGACTTCCGCGAGAAATCCCTCGGAATTGAGCTTTCTGAGAACCGCCAGACCGCCCGCGCAGCAGATAGGA
>JAIDPG010000281.1 GCA_029062865.1 Oscillospiraceae bacterium | reverse complement strand
CCTTTTAAGTCGTCGGGATGGTCATTTGTTTATTATTGGAGAATTTTCCGGATAACTAAACCTAACGGTGTTTCTCCCCGCCGGAGGCGGGGGAAATACAGCAAAATAAAACTTTTTTATTTAAAATAACTTCCCAAAAATACCAAAACGGGGTGATCCTATGAAAATCTACACTAAAACGGACATAGGGCTTGTCCGCACGGAAAATCAGGACAGCGTCTGGGGGGCAATGCTCTCTCCAAACGTCTGCGCCGCCGTGCTTTGCGACGGAATGGGCGGTGAAAGCGAGGGCGGGCTTGCCAGCACTATCGCCGTGGACGTTGTTTCCAAGCGCATCGCCGAGAATTTCAACGAGAAGATGAGCCGAAACTCCGTGCGCAATCTCCTCATCACGTCCGTTGTGGCGGCGAATACCTTTGTATGGGACACCGCGCGGACAAAGGTGCGTCAGGTTATGGGCACGACGTGCGTCGCGGCGATAGTTTTCGGCGGCACGGCGTATATCGTAAACGTCGGGGATTCCCGCGCGTATCATCTGTTCACGCAGGGCGACGACGAGTGCATTCGCCAGATAACGAAGGATCACACCCACGTTCAGGATCTCCTTGACCGCGGCGAGATAACGGAGGATATGGTGAAAACTCACGCCGAGCGCCACAAGATAACAAGAGCCATCGGCGCGGACGATTCCGTAACTCCCGATTACTTTGAAATGCCGCTTGAGCCCGGCGACAAGCTTCTCTTGTGCTCGGACGGGCTTTCGTCCTACGGCGACGACATGGATATTCTCGACATCTGCTTTGACAGCAAGTCCGAGAACTGCTGCGACGAGCTTATCCGCTACGCGCTGAAAAACGGCGGGCATGACAATGTTTCAGTAGCGCTCTTTGCCCCTTGACAATTCCGGAAAAATATGTTAATATATAAGGTGGATATTATTAAACGCCCGTACCATACGTCGGGCGGGGGAAATATAGGAAAACGTCGAAACAAATAGATAAAACGATTCCTCGGCGCTGTGTAAGTATGGAGAATAAAGGAGATAAGTGCGGAAAATTATGGACAACAACATCGGAAAAAAGCTGGACGGCCGATACGAGCTTCTTGAGCTTATCGGCGTTGGGGGAATGGCGGATATTTACCGCGCGAAGGACATTCAGGAGGACAGGATCGTTGCCGTTAAGATACTCAAGACCGAGTACGCGGGCAGCGAGGAGTTTCTGCGCCGCTTCCGCAACGAAAGCAAGGCGATAGCTCTGTTGAGCCACCCGAATATCGTTAAGATCTACGACGTGGGATTTACCGACAAGGTCCAGTTTATCGTAATGGAATATGTAGACGGCATTACGCTGTCGGATTATATCGAGCAGCAGGGCGTGCTGAAATGGCGCGACGCGGTGCACTTTACGGTTCAGGTGCTTAAAGCGCTCCAGCACGCGCACGACCGCGGCATCGTCCACCGCGACATCAAGAGCTCGAACGTTATGCTGCTGCGAGACGGCGCTATAAAAGTCATGGACTTCGGCATCGCGCGGTTTAATCGCGAGAACAACAAAACTATGTCCGAAAAGACGATAGGCTCCGTGCACTACATCAGCCCCGAGCAGGCTCGCGGCGATATGACCGACGAGCGCAGCGATATTTACTCCGTAGGCGTCGCGCTGTTTGAAATGCTGACGGGCAAAAAGCCGTTCGACGGCGACACGCCGGTTTCTATCGCGCTTATGCATATGCAGACCGAGCCGAAAAAGCCGACGGAGATCAACGAAACGATCCCCGAGGGATTGGAGCAGATCGTCCTCAAGGCAATGCAAAAAGAGCCGAACGCGCGCTATCAGACCGCGCTTGATATGATAACCGACCTTGAGGAGTTCAAGAAGAACCCCGGGATAATCTTCGATTACAAGTATAACTCAACGGACGGCACGCCGAAGTTTTCCGGTGCGAGCGCTTTCGCGGAGCAGAACGAGTTCCGCCGCAAAAAAGCCCCCGAGGAGCCCGACGACATCGATTACAATTACGACGATGACGATTATTACGATGACGACGACGAGGTAGAAGAGCGCCGCAGTCCGCTTATCCCGATCTTGTTCGGCGTGGGCGCTGCGTTTGTTATCGTCGTGGTGTTCCTTATCCTGAAGCTCGTTTCCGACCACCTTGGCGTTCAGCCCGAGGTCAACAGCAACAGCTATGCCATGGGAACGATAAACTATCATATAGAAAACGGCGAGCTCCCTATGCCGAATCTCCTGGGCTACACGTGGGATCAGGTAAACGCAGAGCTCGGACAGGTGCTCAATCTTGTTCCCTCGCAGGATAACGACGAAGCGCCCGTCGGCACTATCTTTGAGCAGGAATTCCCCGAGGGCAGACCCGTAAAAGTCGGGCAGACTGTCCGGGTTAAGGTCAGCAAAGGCATTCAGCGGATCGAAATTCAGGACCTCAGAAACAGAACCGAGGATGCGGCGATAAAGCAGCTCAAGAGGGACGGTTTTGTAACTTCGATAATCCGCCAAGAAAGCAATGACGTCGTTAAGGGCAACGTAATCGGCACGCTCCCCGAGGCGCACTCTATGGCGGAGTTCGGCAGCACGGTAAGCATTATCGTAAGCACCGGACCCAGCAACAAGCCGTTCGCCGTGCCGAAGTTAGTGGATATGAAGCTTGAGGACGCGGCGAAGAAGTGCGACGAGCTTGGGCTTAAGTATTCCGTAAAGGAAAGAGACAACATCGCCGAAAAGGACACCGTGCTCGAGCAGAGCATAGAGCCCGACACAATGGCAACGCGTGACGACGCGATAGTTCTCATCGTAAGCACCGGCGAAGAGGGCGAGATCAAGAAGACGATAAATGTTCCGATCCCGACGAAAGCGGAGGGTATGTACGAGATCAAGTACGTCGTTGACGGTGTTCAGCAGAAATCCGAAACGCGCGACGTAAGCTTCTCCGGCAACAAGATGCTCAAATTCGAGCTCTCCGGTAAGGAGGGCGAAACAAAGAACTTCCGCATATGGGTAAAGGATCTTGTGTATGATGAGGAGAATCTTTATTACGAGGTTGAGATCGAGTTTGTTGACGGCGATGCAAGGCTCATTAAAGATACCGAGGAAAAGCATTCCTACGACGCGTTCGGCGTAAGCGGCGGCAGCGGCGGAACGCTCACGGGAGGCGGCGGCGCGGCAAGCACGCCCGAAAACGATGACGAAGCAGTCCAAGCGGCCGATTGACGTTTTATATTATAGGCCTGTTTAGTATCTCGAAGTGCGTGTTGAGAGATGCTGAACAGGCTCTAATAGGGGTGAGAGAGATTTCGTCATTTTCTTTTGAGGGAATTATAACAAAAGCAGTCGGAGGCGTCTACTATGTGGACGCCTTTGACGGCATTTTTAAAGGGAGCGCGGTAAAATGCGCCGCGCGGGGGATTTTCAGAAACAAGGGGATCTCCCCCGCGGCGGGTGACTTTGTAGTCGTGGAGGCGGAGGAAAGCTCCGAGCCCGTCATTTCGGAGATCCGCGAGCGGCGGAATTTCCTCGTGCGCCCGCCCCTTGCTAACCTCGACGCGGCTGTATTCGTAAACAGCACCGCCGAGCCGTCCGTAAACCGCTTTATTCTCGACAAGCTTGTGGCGATCGCGGACAGCAAGGGCATTTCGCCGATTATCGTGATAACGAAGATCGATATCGAAGCCGCGGGAGATCTGCCGGAAATTTACCGAAAAATCGGCATACCCGTCTGCGCCGTGGACAACACAACGGGCGAGGGCGCTGAGCAGGTGAGAGAGCTCATCAAGGGGAAAACCGCGGCGTTTATCGGCAATTCCGGCGTCGGGAAATCGAGCCTGCTGAACGTCCTTTATCCCGAATTGGAGCTTGATACCGCGCATATCAGCAAGAAGCTCGGACGCGGACGGCACACCACGCGGCAAGTTGAGCTTTTCGCGCTCGGCGGCGGTTACATAGCCGATACGCCCGGCTTCTCGACGGTGGATACCGAGCGCTATTGCCGTATCCCGAAGGGCGAGCTTGACGGGGCATTCCGCGAGTTCGGGGAGTATCTTGGCGAATGTGCGTTCGCGAATTGCGCCCACGTTAAGGAAAAGGGCTGCGCGGTGAGGGCGGCGGTCGAGGAGAACAAGATCGCCGGATCGCGCTATGACAGCTATCTGAGAATGTTTGAGGAGGCGGGTAAAATAAATGAATGGGAACGATAGAAAAATCTGCTCGATAATCTGCGGAGCGCCAACAAAAGGGTTAAAAAAGGAGCTTGCGGAAGGCTTTGTTATTGCCGCGGACAGAGGTCTTGACGTTGCGC
>JAIDPG010000280.1 GCA_029062865.1 Oscillospiraceae bacterium | reverse complement strand
GCTGGAGCGTTGGGGCGATGTAACGCTTATCCGCCCCGACCCGCAGATAATCTGGAAAAACACGGGCGAAGCCGCGGAATGGAGCACGGCGCATGCGCGCTATATCCGCTCGGACAAGGGCGGGGGAGCGTGGGATTATCGCCGAAAGCCCCCCGAAAGCTGGAAGATAAGCTACGGCGATCTGACGTTTATGGTAAAGCCCACGGGCTTCAAGCACACGGGCTTGTTCCCCGAGCAGGCGGTGAACTGGGACTATTGCGGCGAGCTTATCCGCGGCGCGAATCGTCCGATAAACGTGCTGAATCTTTTCGCCTACACGGGCGGCGCGACTCTGGCTTGCGCGGCGGCGGGCGCTTCCGTCTGCCATTGCGATGCGGTGAAGGGAATGGTCGATTGGGCGCGGACTAACGCGAAGCTCTCCGGGCTGGACGATAAACCGATTCGCTGGATAGTCGACGATGCGAACAAGTTCATAAAGCGCGAGATACGCCGCGGAACAAAATACGACGGCGTGATCCTTGACCCGCCGAGCTACGGGCGCGGCACAAACGGCGAAATGTGGAAGCTGGAGGACTGCATCTTCGAGCTGATGACGAACATCACCGAGCTTCTGTCAGGCAAGCCGCTGTTCGTGCTGCTTAATTCCTACACCACCGGGCTTTCCGCGAGCGTTATGAGCTACCTGCTGCAAATGACGGTCGGCAGGCGTTTTAAAATCGAAGTCACCGCTGAGGAGATCGGGCTTCCGGTAAAGCAGACCGGAATGCCGCTTCCTTGCGGGAGCACCGCGATAGTGAGGTTTATTTGACCTTTCGCCAAGCCGAATTGTCGAAATTTGTGATTATTGATATTTTTATGTGAAAATTTTGTGATTTTTCCCGAAAAACTATTGACTTCTTCGGATAAGTATGCTATAATGTGTATAGCTGTAAAAGTAAACCTAGATATAGAAATTTTTACTAGTTGGGGAAAAAATTATGAAAAAGAAATCATTGGTCATGCTTTCGCTTATGACGGCGGCATGTCTTCTCGGCGGCTGCGCCGAGGGGGCAGGTAAGCTGTCCGTTGATGTCGTGGACGTTCGGGGGAAGTCCGCCGAATACAATGTCTCATCGACTGCCGGTTTAGGGCAGGCGGTGGGATTCCCTATGCCCGAAATTAAGCCCGTGACAAGCTCATCGTCCACGAGCGATATCACGCCTACCGTTGTCAGCCCGCAGACGCCGCAGACTCCGACGGTGACGCCCGCGGTTCCCGTCATCTCCACAACGACTACAACGACTACCGTACCCGTAGTCCCCGAGGAGCCGGAGCCTGTTGAGGAGGACCCCGAGCTCCCGGATATTCCGGACGTGAACGTCGGTACAAACTATTACACCGCGCTGAATTACAGTGAGGTAAAGGGCATCTGGATATCGTTCCTTGAGCTAAACGGATTGGCAAGCGGGTCTGAAGGCAGCTTCAGACAGTCAATCAGCGAGGTTTACGATAACTGCGTGGATCTGGGTATAAACACGGTTTATGTTCACGTCAGATCTCACGGCGACGCGTATTACGACTCGGAGCTCTTCCCGCGGACAAAATACCTCGGCGGGAGCTATGACCCGCTGTCGATTATGATCGACGAGGCACACGAGCGCGGGCTTTCGTTCCAGGCGTGGATTAATCCGATGCGCGGCTGCGCGACCGGCGACATCGGCAGGGAATCCGGCTATCCGCTGTACAATTGGGCGGGCAATGAAACAAAGCTTGTTACCGTTAACGGCTATTATTACCTAAACCCCGCGTATGACGACGTTATCGAGCTTATCGCGGAGGGCGCGGCGGAGATCGTCGCGAATTATGACGTCGACGGAATTCATATCGACGACTACTTCTACCCGACGACCGAAAAGTGGTTTGACAACGCTGCTTATCAGGCGAGCCCCTACACAAGCCTCGACGATTTCAGGTTTGCTAACTGTGACAGGCTTGTAAGCGCGCTTTACAAGGCGGTTAAGGACGCGAACAGCACGGCGCTTTTCGGCGTAAGTCCGCAGGGAAATTATGACAACAACTATTATTATATGTATGCCGATGTTAAGAAGTGGTGTACAAACAGCGGTTATCTTGACTACATAATGCCGCAGATCTACTTCGGCTTTGACAATGCAAATCAGCCGTTTGAGACGTGTCTTGCGAAATGGGATAATATAGCAAAGCTCGGCGGCACGCCGCTTATCGTCGGCTTGGGGCCGTACAGAATAGGCGATGAGGACAGCTGGGCAGGGAGCGGCCGCTACGAATGGCAGACCGACAAGAAAATCATCGCGCGGCAGGTTGAGACCTCGGAGGAGGCTTATTCATACGGAGGAATTTGCCTCTACAGCTACAACAGTCTGTTCAAGCCGTCAAGCAGCGTGAAGTCTCAGGTAGAGGCGGAGCTTGCAGCGTTAAAATCTGCGTTAAACTAAAGAAGCAATTATTTTATTGTGTTTACCCCGTCAAAGGCGGGGAAAACGAATAAATCCAAACCTTATAATTTTCAGAGCTGCTTTGATTGGCGATTCCATAATAAAGCCAAATATTCAAAAATCAACATAACAGTATTACAAAAAATGGGGAATTATTATGAAAAAAACAGTTAGGGGAATTCTGGCGGCGGGTCTCGCGTTGTGCGTCGCGCTTAGCTCCGCGTGCACAATGCCGGGGCAGAGCGTCGTTATCGGAACAACAAATATCAACCTGACGAGCGATATTATCCCGGTGAGCAACCCACTTGTGGAAAAGCCCGAGTCGGTGGTAAGGCACGTTTCGTTGCCGAGCAATCTGCGGGCGGTGTTCGTGTCTCCGGAGACTGATTTTTCCGAAACGGACGCGGCTTCGATGTGTGAAGACGTAAAATCGCTAGGAATGAACGCTGTCGTTATTCAATCGACGCACGATGACAAGGCGTATTTCGACCTTGATCTGAACAGCACAAAGCGCGACGCGGTTTCGGCGGCTGTTGAGGCGGCGCACGCTGCAAATCTCCGCGCGTATGTAACGCTTGACGTAAACGAGCTGATAAACACTGTTATCGAGGAGGGCGGCGGACTGCGCTCCGGCTTCTCGGCGGCAGCGCACAAGTTCGTTATCAAATACGGCTGCGAGGGCATTTTAGTCACGAATTATTACACCGTCGATACTCCCGAGATGTACGCGGAATATCTGCGCTCCGGCTCGGGAATCGGTTATGAGAATTGGCTTTACGAGACAAATCGCTTTGTTATGCGTACGATAAGCGACGTTATCCGCAAGACCTCGAACTCCACAGCGGTGGGCTTGATGATCGAGGATATGTGGGCGAACTCCGACAGTAACGAGGAGGGCTCCGACACCGCGGATCAGATCCAGTCGCTTTACGACGGGCATTGCGACACCAAAAGCTATATCGAGGACGATTACGCGGACTTTATTATAGTTAAGGCTTACGGTTCGACAAGCGACGCTAATCTTAATTTTGAAACCGTCGTTTCGTGGTGGAGCGAGCTTGCGGACAAGAACGACCTTCACGTTTACGTTTGCCATTTAAATGAGCGCATCGGCGAGTATTACGGCTGGAATGAAGATCAGCTTCTCCAGCAGCTTACGATAATGAAAAACCTCGGCGGAAGCCTTTCGGGAAGCGCGTTTAATTCTCTGTCTTCGCTTTTGGCAAATCCGCTTTCGAGTACAGATACTCTTAAAAAATTCTATGCCGACCAGATAAACACAAACACTCTTTTTGAGCAGCTGAAGATGACTTCTCCGGCGCAGCTTGATTTTGTGACCTACGACCTTTCCGTCAAGTTTATGGGAACGTTCGACGAGAACTTCGACGTTTATTTCGACGGCGAGAAAATCAAGCTGAACGACGTCGGGAACTTCTTCTTTGAAAAAGACCTCGAAGTCGGAATGAATTATTTCACGATCGAGCACAAGGGCAAGAAGTTCAACTATTCGATAGAGCGCGCGGTCGATGTTCTGAAATCCGCCGCGGAGCTTGGAAACATCACCGTTCAGGGTGGCACAACGCTTGCGTTCTCGGCGGTGGCATACAGCGGCTCGAAGGTTTACGCGAGCATCGGAAGCCAGACTATAGAGCTTACTGAAAAGGGCACGACCGAGCTTGTTGACGCAAACGGTTCGTATTCCGAGTTCTTCGGAAGCTACACCGTGGGCGACGGCATAATCGGCAAGGAGCAGAACCTCGGGGCTGTCAGCTACTACGCGGTGTACAGCGGCATTGACGAGACGATGTATGCGGGCAATGTCACTATTGCCGCAAAGCCTGCTCTTGTCGACAAGGATTTCGACGTTGTTATGAAGGATCAGGAAAGTCTCGGTACGGGCGAGGTAGTCGGTACGATGGAGCCTTATATTGATGACGACGAATATGTAACTTATGTTAGGGTGCTTAATAACGGCACGGACGTTCTCGACCCGTATTCCACCGAGCGAATCCCGTCAAATCCGCAGTATTCGCAGATGCCCGCGGGCACTCTCGATTATTACGATTACTCCCAGGGCGAGTTTGTTTACACGTTGTCGGGCAAGCGCTATCGCGACGAGTGGGTAACGACCTTCTCCGACACGGGGCTTGGCTACAACGCCCTCACGGTAAACTCCATAGGCGACAGCGGCGGACGGAGCTTTATTGAATTGTCGCTGGATCATAAAACGAGCTTTACCGTAAACACGTCGCAGTCCTTTGTTCAAGGCTATGAAGGACCGTTCGGAGTAAACAGCTTCAACGCGAAGTATATTTATATAACATTCGACAATGTAACAAGCGTTACAAAGCTCCCGGATTTCGACTCCTGCACGCTGTTCAGCGCGGGCGAGTGGTCGACGGTTATCGGTGACGACGGCGTTCCGAAGTTCAGACTGACTTTGACGCTTGCTCAAGCGGGAATTTACAGCGGCGTTGAGTCTTATTACGACAGCAACGGCGATTTGATATTGACGTTCAATATCCCCACAGCGACGCTCAGCGGCAAGACGATCGTAATCAGTCCCGGGCACGGAATGAGCAACAGCGAATATTACGACACCGGCGCGATCGGGCAGATAACGGAGCAGGAGATCAACCTCGCCGTTTGCAAGAAGCTTGAAGAGACTCTTGAGGATATGGGCGCGACGGTTTACCGTCTCCCGACGGAAAGTGTTTATTACTACCGACGTGACCGACCGATAGCGGCTCGCGAATACGGCGCGGATATGTTCCTTGAGATCCACGCCAACAGCGCCGCATCCAAATCGGCGCACGGCACCGAGGCGTATTACTACACGCCGTGGTCATACACGCTCGCGGACAAGGTGACAAGACGGCTCGCTGCATGTTTCGACAACGAATACGGCGACGGCACGCAAAGTCTCCGCGGTCCGAAATACAGCTACTATGGTTTCACGGTAGAGCACGGCTTCCCGTCGATCCTGCTTGAGATGGGCTTTGTCTCAAACGACCGCGAGTGCCTGATGATGGCAAGGTCGGACTTTCAATGGGATATGGCGGAGGCTATCGCGCAAGGCATTGAAGATTATTTCGCGAGAAGCGACCTTTAAGCAGTTGATAGTTGTCGGTTAAAACAAAAATCCCCGCCATTTAAGGAGCGTGCGATATAAAGTATTGCGGTGTCGAGCGAAAACGCTTGACACCGCAATTTTCTATGAATCGAAATAAAAATGGTCGGGGATTTAAGTTATGTAATTTATGCCTTATCGGCTTCTTCTTTAAGCATCTCCTTAACCTTTTCCGCGCCGTCCTCGGTTTTCAGCAGATCGCGGATCTCCGTAAGAAGAACGACCTGCGGGTCGGGCTTGGGCTCTTCCTTGGGCTCTTCCTTCTTCTTGTGACCGATCTCCATAAGCGAGTTCATTCCCTTTATCAAAAGGAACAGGATAAACGCCATGATAAGGAAGTTGATCACCGCCGACAAAAACGCGCCGTAGTTGAACTCAACGCCGTTTATGTTGAACGATCCGCGGACGATCATCGGGTTGCCGTCCTCGTCGTACTTTACGCCGCCCGTGATCAGCGCGATAAGCGGGTTGATGAAGTTCGCGGTG
>JAIDPG010000028.1 GCA_029062865.1 Oscillospiraceae bacterium | reverse complement strand
ATCGTAGACCTCATCTACAAGGGCGGATTCGCGATGATGAGATACTCTATCTCCGACACCGCGGAGTTCGGCGATTACGAGACCGGCAAGCGCCTCATCACCGAGGAGACCAAGAAGGAGATGAAGAAGGTTCTCACCGAGATCCAGGACGGCACGTTCGCTTCCAAGTGGATCAACGAGAACAAGACCGGCAGACTGCACTTCAACGCGTGCCGCCGAATCGAAGCGGAGCACGAGCTCGAAAAAGTCGGCGCGGAAATCCGCAAGCTCTATGACTGGAATAAATAATTTCCGTTTCTGAATAATATCTTGATTATGAAAATCCTCCCCTGACTTCGGCGGGGGAGGATTTGTATTGAAAAATGCACAAATCCCCAATTGTACGAAATTCGCGCGCCTCATTTTTGCGGGAATTTTTGTGCAATTTGCTGACAAAAATCCCCGCGAAGGCGGGGATTTCTTCGTTTAAATAAGCTTCAGCGCCTTGATAAGCGACGGCAGCGCCGTTTCAAACTTCACGCCGTACCAATGCTCGCTGTCGCCCTGTGTTTTCTCGATACATTCCAGCGTGAAATCCGCGGCGATCTTCGCGGAGTCAAACGCCGAGAAGCCGTTTTCGAGCGCGCCGACGAACGCCGAAGCGTAAACGTCTCCCGTGCCGTGGCAGCCGCCCGCTATCTTGCGGTGCTCGTAATACTGCGGCGAGCCGTTTTCCACGACAAGCACACCCGTCGTCTCGGGCTTGTAGCTCACTCCCGTAAAAATTATCGTCTTCGCGCCGTTTGCGAGGAGCTTTTCGGTCAGCTCATCGGTATAGGACTTGTCGTAGCTTTCCTTGTATTCCGATTTTGTAAGCATCGCCGCCTCGGTGATGTTCGGGAGAATGATGTCCGCCGAAAAGCAGAGCTTCTTCATCGCCTCGACAAAATTGTCGTCAAATCCCGCGTAGAGCTTGCCGTTGTCCGCCATAGCGGGGTCGGCGATAAAGCGCCCGCCCGAAACGAGCCTGCTTTTTACGATGTCTTTGACGTAATCTATCTGCTTCGCGCTGCCGAGATAGCCCGTATAAACCGCCGCGAAATCGACCTTTTCCAGCTCCCACCTCTCGCGGATCTTGGGCAGATCCTCGGTGAGGTCCGTAAACGTCCACCCGGAAAAACCGCCCGTGTGATTGGAAAGCACCGCGCTCGGCAGAATTGCCGTCTCGAGCCCCGCCGCGCTCAAAATCGGAAGCGCCACCGTAAGCGAGCACTGCCCTACGCAGGAGATGTCCTGAATCGTAAGTATTCTTTTATACATCGGAAATACCGCCCTTTCATTCTACGCAAATTTTTTTCTATGATGTTTCTTGGCGTTTCGAAAGATTATTTTAGAGGATCTCCCCGAAGAGAAAAACCGAAAATAAACTTCGGAACAATGTAATTATATCACATCTCGTCCAAAAAATCAATAAGATTTTTTCAATATATTTGCATAGATTTCTCGGGAGGCAAAATCAGCAGAGCGTTTTTTCTTCGCTGCTCTTTTTCAGATATTTCTTCATCTCGGCGATCTCGGGGGCTATATATTTGGCTTGGAGCTCCCGAATGTCGATATCCAGCGCGTCGCAGATCTTCAGGCAGATCACCCACGTCGCCGTGTAGCTGCCGCGTTCGAGATCCCGCAGATACACATCCGTGATCCCCGCGAGCTCGGACAGCTGCTCCTGCGTATAACGCTTCTCCTTGCGCTTCGCCCTGATAAGCTCGCCGAACTCCTGCTGAATTTTTCTGCAATTTCCGTTGTTTGTCATTTTTTCCTCCCGTTCACATTCCTGTTTCTTATGCCTTCTCGCATTTAAAGCAACCTTTCCCGTAATTATATTTTGACATATTCAGACGGAAAATGTAAGAAAATATGCTTTGGAAAAACTAAATTTAATTTAATTTTAATACTTTTTTCGAGCGAAGTCAATTCTCCGAATAACAGAAATTTCAAAACCCTGCGTTTGTTATTCTTTTTTGGAGGAGAATCTCTTAGGA
>JAIDPG010000279.1 GCA_029062865.1 Oscillospiraceae bacterium | reverse complement strand
GTGCTTCACCCGCTTATGCTGCTTGTGATGATGACGGCGGTCATTGTCGTTCTTATCACGCTTGTCCTCCCGATGTTCGGCGAGATCTTCTCGCAGTTCGACAGCTCGGTCGGAGAGGCTGTGCAAAGCACCGTAGAGCTCGCTTACGGCGTCGGCACGGTGATGCTTATCGTGCTGCTTGTGATTATCGCGATCTGCGTGATCGTCGCGATTTTGTCAAGAATCCCCGCAACGCGCAAGGGGCTTTCCAACTTCGTCGCTGCTTTCCCGCCTACAAAGAGAATGTCAAGGCGCTTCTCGCTTTCAAAGATCGCGGACGCTATCAGCATGATGGTTGACGCGGGAATTGCTCCCGACGAAACCCTCGAAAACGCCGCTATGCTCATTGACGACAAGAAGCTCTCGAAAAAGCTGCTGGACTGCCGCAAGAGAGTGCTCGACGGGGAGTACTTCGCGGACATTATCTCAACGGCGGGGATTTTCCCGGCAATGAACGCGCGTTCGCTCAAGCTGGCGTACAGCTCGGGCTCGTTTGAAAAGGCGTGGAAGAAGCTCTCGGATCAGTGCGGCGACGCGGCTATGGAATCCGCTTCGAGCATTGTAGCATTTATCGAGCCCGCGATCGTAATCGTACTTACGACCGTCATCGGCGCGATCCTGCTTACGGTTATGATCCCGCTTATGAACATAATGTCGGCGCTCGGATAATTGTTTTCCGGCGTTTCCCCGCCGAAGGCGGAGAAAAACAATGCAATCTGTTTTAAGGTGATAATATGAGAAAAAAATCGACCTTTAAAAGAGCCTTGGCTTATATAATCCCGCTTGCGATTTTCTCCGCGATGCTCGTGTGGTTTTTGCTCGCGATGAAAAGCACCGCGTCGTCAAATCGAAAAAGAGAGCTCGAGGCGCTTAAGACCACCGTCGAAAACGGCATCACTATGTGTTACGCCGTCGAGGGAGTCTATCCCGAGAGCATGGAGTATCTTTGCGCGAACTATGGGCTGATCTACGACAAAAGCAAGTATATCATCTATTATGACTGCTTCGCGTCGAATATCAGACCGACGGTGACTATTCTGGAAAGGCAGGGAGCAAGTGAAAAAGTATAAAAACAAAGGGCTCGGCGATACGATAAGCACGATTGGAAGTATGCTGCTGTTTATGCTGTTTACGGGCTGCCTGCTGATGATGATCGCAGTCGCGGCGGGGACATACAGCCGCATCAGCACGAACTTCGACAAAACGTTCGGAACGTCCGCGTCGCTCAGATACATCTCCAACAAGCTGAAAAGCTCACAGACCGCCGAGATCGCCGAAAACGGCACGGCGCTGTTTCTCCGGAGCGACGGAGTCTGCGACATAATCTACTTTAAGAACGGCTCGCTTTATGAAAAAAGCGTCTCCGCGGCGAATACTCCGACCGCGGACGGCGGCTTCAGGATCTTTGACCTCAATGATATGATAGTAACGCAGGAGGGCGAGCTGATCAAAATTACCGTGAGATTAAACGACGAGCAGAATTCTACATACGTAAGAAGGTGAACACTCTGAAAACGACCGGCACAAAACGCCGTCCCGTGAATTTGTTTTTTACGGAGCTTATTATAGCGCTGCTGTTTTTCAGTATTTCGGGAGCGGTTATACTAAAGGTGTTCGCGGCGGCGGATAAAAAAACGCGGGAAAACGCCCAAAAGGAGCGCGCGATAATCTGCGCGCAGTCAATAGCCGAGGTTTATTCCGAGCTTGGAAACGCCGAAGCAGCTTTGAAAACGGTTTTTTCCGACAGTGTCAGGTTTGAGGAAACAAATGAACGCCTTGTAATAAAGCTCGACGGCGATCTCAATCCCGCGCTTGACGGCGGCGTTGTTCTCAAAGCATCGGAGCGGCGCGAGAAAACCGCCTCCGGAGAGCTTTCGACGCTCACCGTCTCGTTTGAGTCCGAAAACGGAGAGCTTTACGAGCTTGTCTGCTCGGCGTATTTATCAGAAAATAAAGCTCCAAAAGCCTCGAATGGGGGTGAGCCGTAATGAACAGAGAAGAG
>JAIDPG010000278.1 GCA_029062865.1 Oscillospiraceae bacterium | reverse complement strand
CGATAATCCTCGGCAAACAGGATTCGCTGTCGAGAATCAAAAAGGGAATAGAGCTTTTGTCGGCGGCTGTCTGAGAAATCACGCGTTTTCATTTGCGGAACACATAGTTTTCACGTGAGGCTTCTATAATTGTAATAACCGTGGCGTTCTCCTCGCCGCAGGCGGGGAAAACGCCAAAAATGCAATCAATCGTTCTCCTCGCCGCAGGCGGGGAAAACGCAAAAAAGCAATTAATTGTTCTCCCTGCCGCAGGCAGGGAAAACGCAAAAAGCAATCAATCGTTCTCCCCGCCGGAGGCGGGGAGAACATACAAGAAAAACGTATTTTATGATTGAAGTTACTAACCTTACCAAAACCTACGGCAGCAAGCTCGCGGTTGATAATATCTCGTTCACCGCGAAGGACGGCGAGATACTTGGATTTCTCGGACCTAATGGCGCGGGGAAATCCACGACGATGAATATCCTTACGGGCTATCTTTCAAGCACGAGCGGCAGCGCGAAGATCAACGGCATAGACGTGCTCGAGAACCCTATAGGCGCGAAAAAGGGGATAGGCTACCTCCCCGAGCAGCCGCCGCTTTATCTCGATATGACGGTGAATGAGTACCTCAGCTTTGTGTACGGCTTAAAGCGCTGCAAAATGCCGAAGCGCTCGCACCTCGGCGAGATCAAGAGCCTGACTGGCATTGAGGACGTGCAAGACCGCGTTATCCGAAACCTCTCCAAGGGCTACAGACAGCGCGTAGGCTTGGCGCAGGCATTGGTCGGAAATCCGCAGACGCTGATTTTAGACGAGCCGACCGTCGGGCTCGACCCGAAGCAGATAATTGAGATCCGCTCGCTGATAAAGCGCCTCGGCGACAATCACACGGTGATTTTGTCGTCGCATATTCTGTCGGAGGTTCAAGCGGTCTGCGACAGAATTGTCGTCATCAATAAAGGCAAGCTCGTCGCTGACGACACGGCGGACAATCTCTCAAAAAGCCTTTCTGCCGACCATAAGCTGATTATCCGCGTTGAGGGCAGGGAAAAGGACGTAAAGCCGCTTCTGGAGCAGATACCGGATATAAAAACGGTGAGAGTTTTACGAGAGGCAGAGAAGAACGTCTTTGAGTACGAGTTAAACCCTCGCAAGGGCAAGGACATCCGCCGCGAGGTTTTCAAGCGTATGGCTGCGCGGAATATGCCGATTTTGTTAATGCGCGGCAGCGAACTTTCGCTTGAGGAGATCTTCCTGAAGCTGACAACGGGCGACTTTTACGGAAATGAAGGGAGCGAGGACGAATGACAGCGATTATGAAACGCGAGCTCGCGTCCTACTTCACGTCGCCGCTTGGTTATGTTTTTCTCGCGGTGTTCTACGGGTTTTCGGGGCTGTTTTTGTGGATAGGCTGTCTGCGCGTCGGGCAGGCGGATATGGGCGTTGTGTTTTCGATGATGTTCTTCATAATGCTGATTATGATCCCGTTTTTGACGATGCGCACGATGGCGGACGACAAGCGGCAGAAAACCGACCAGCTGACCTTAACGAGCCCCGTGAGCCTTATCGGGATAGTCGCGGGGAAGTTTCTGGCGGCGTTCGCGGTGTTCCTTTGCGGAGTGATCGTGACGCTTGTCTACGCGATTATGCTAAGCGTTGCGGTGAAAGCCGTGGACGGTGCGTTCGCTTGGGCGGTTTTCTGGGGGAATTTCACGGGAATGCTCCTCATGGGCGGGACGTTCATCTCGCTCGGAATCTTCATCTCGAACCTCACCGAAAACCAGATGATCGCCGCCGTGGGCTCGATCGGCGCGAATATCGCGCTTTGTATGTTTGACGTTATCGCGGGCTACGTCTCAAACGAGACTATCAAAGGTCTGCTTAATAACCTTTCGGTTTTTTACAAGTACAGCGAGTTCACGATCGGCATTTTCAGCCTTAAAAACATCGTGTTCTTTATGAGCCTTATCGTGATCTTCAATTTCCTCACGATGAGAACTCTCGACCGCCGCCGGAGCTAGGAGGGAAGTCGAGTGAAGAGTATTAAGAAAACCAAAGCCGAAAAGAAGCCTGTTGACAAGCGCAGACTTAGGCAAAGCGCGCTTTCCGCGGCGTTTACGATCTTGTTTATCGCGGTGGTGGTTGTCGTGAACGTTATCGTGTGGGTGATCTCCGATAGAATTGATATGTCCGCGGATCTCACCGCATACGATATTTATACGCTTGACGAGGCGACCGAAAAATTCCTCGCCGAGACGCTTTCAACCGACGTTGAGATAACGATCCTGAACACCGAGCAGGCGTTTGAAAATCAGGACGCGGCGTACAAGCAGGTCGGCGAGATACTGAAAAAAATGGCGCTGCAAAGCGAACACGTAAGCGTCCGCTTTCTCAACATAAACCAAAACCCGAATTACACGTCAAAATTCAAGGGTGAAACTCTCGCGGAAGATTATATTATCTTCGAGTGCGAAAAAACGGGGAGATACAAAATAATCTCGCCATACGATTATTTCACGTTCAACGAGACGTATATGCAGTACTACAACGCCTACATCATCGAAAGCTCGGAGATCGAGCAGGAGGCGGTGTCGGCGCTGATGTATACGACAAGCGAGAAGCTTGTCAGAGTGGCGTTCGCGGAGGGCTACAGCGAAAGCAACGGCAGCGAGGCGCTGAAAACGCTGCTCTCGAACAGCGGCTATGAGGTGCTTTCTCTCCCGCTTGTCACCACGCCCGAGATCAGCGCGGACATTGATTTCGTTGTGCTTTACGCGCCGCTTCTCGATATTGATAAGGAACAGCTTGCGAAGCTCGACAAGTTCCTCTACAACAACGGCG
This sequence comes from Oscillospiraceae bacterium, assembly GCA_029062865.1. Classification (GTDB taxonomy): domain Bacteria; phylum Bacillota; class Clostridia; order Oscillospirales; family Ruminococcaceae; genus CAG-115. The sequence goes on along the minus strand of JAIDPG010000278.1, from coordinate 839 downwards.
AATACGGCAAAAGCGTTGTTTATTTCGCGTCGACGCGCCAGCCCAAAACCCCGAATATCGACGAGTTCTTGAGCGACCACGGGCTTGCGGTGGGCTATGATGTGATAGGGCAGTCCGACGAGAGCTATCTGATAAGCGCCGCTACGGCTTACGCGCATTTGCAGAGCATCTGCGACACCGAGTACACGAAAAATGTCTTCGGCTCACGGCTGCTGACTTACGGCATTGAAACGCGCCCGGTTTACGCGCTTGACGGAAATTCCGCCGTTTTGATTAAGTCGTTTGACGGCGCGTTCCTGTTCCCGCTCGACAACGAGGAAGCGAAGGACTTCGACTACGACAAGGCAGAGCGCGGGGTGTTCAACAGCGTTGTGATCTCTGAGAAATCCGGCAGCCGCGTTTGCGCGGTCGGCGCGGAATATCTCGCGTCGAGCGCCGTGATGTCCTACTCAAACTCCGCCAACGCGGATTTCTTCGTTGGAATGTGGGATCACATCGCGGGGCGTGAGCAGGGAGTTGTGATAAAGCCCAAATCGATGATCCCCGCCGTGTTTGATATGCCCGTCAAGACCGCGAACGCGCTCTCAATCGTTCTCTGCGTGATAATCCCGATTGCCGTCATCGCGCTGGGCATTGTGATTTGGCTCCGCAGGAGGCACAGATGAGAGTTTCGAGAACGGCAAAGCCCGTTGTAATTACAGCGGCTGCGCTTGTGATTTTAGGCGGAATTCTCGCGGCGCTGCTTCTCACAAAGCCAAAGCCCAAGCTCGCCGCGAACCTTGCTTCAATCGGCACGGAGGACCCGAGCGCTGTCTCTTATACACAACACCGAGCCACCG
>JAIDPG010000277.1 GCA_029062865.1 Oscillospiraceae bacterium | reverse complement strand
TTTTCCCATAAGATTTCCTTTCTCTTTATACGTGATTATCAGCGGATTATCCCGCCATTACAATTCCAAAACGATAGCTCCGTATGTAAGCCCCGCGCCGAAACCTACGAAGCAGACCTTCATTCCGGGCTTCATTCTGCCCGCCTTGAAGAGCTCGTCAAGGCATACGGGAATGCATGCGCTTGAAACGTTGCCCATGTGCTCGATGTTCGTGTAGACCTTCTCGGACGGGATCCCAAGCAGCTCGGTAGCCTTTTCGATAATGCGGAGATTCGCCTGGTGAGGAAGCACGATATCGATGTCAGAAAGCTCATAGCCGCCCTTGCTCGCGGCGTTTCTCACCGCGTCCGCCATCGCGTTCACCGCGAATTTGTAGACTGCCTTGCCGTCCTGAACAAGATAGCGCTGCTTTTGCGGAGTGTCAAATCTGTTCTCGTAGAACTTGTCGATGTCCCCGTACCACGGGCAGTTGGTTTCGTAATTCGCCTTGCAGTAAAGCGCCTCAAACTCGTCGCCCTGCGCGCCGAGATAGGAATAAAACGGCTTGTCGCTCGCCCCGAGAAGCACCGCGCCCGCCGCGTCGCCGAACAGAATACACGAAGCGCGGTCGGTGTAATCGACCTGCTGCGACAACTTCTCGCTCGAAACAATAAGCACGTTCTTGTGCTTGCCGGTCGCCAGAAATCCGTGCGCGATGTCAAGCGACGTGATAAAGCCCGTACAGGCGCTGTTCACGTCAAAGCACGCGGCATTCACCGCTCCGATGCTCTTCTGAACAAGGCAACTCATCGCGGGGTAAAAGAAATCCGGCGTGCACGTCGAAACTATGATAAGCTCAACGTCCTTCGGGTCGAATTTCGCCGCCTCGAGAGCCTTCTTTGCCGCCTCGGCTCCCATATAATAATTCGGAATATCGGTCGCAATGTGGCGCTGCTTAATTCCCGTGCGGGTGTAGATCCACTCGTCCGAGGTGTCGAGGATCTTCGTAAAGGTGTCGTTATCCGCGACAAATTCGGGCGCGAAGCTGCCCGTCCCCAAAATCTCTATGC
>JAIDPG010000276.1 GCA_029062865.1 Oscillospiraceae bacterium | reverse complement strand
CCTCTTGCCTCTTGCCTCTTGCCTCTAAAAAATCTAAACACTAATCTTGACATTTAGCGTATAATATGTTACAATAGATACACATACTCAATAATAGATAAAATCATTTTATTTTTTTAAAGTCAGATTTTTGCGCGGATTCGTTTTTCCCCGCCTCCGGCGGGGAAAACGCGGTTAAATCAATAAACGAGAAAAGGAGGCGAACTTAATATGAAATCCAAAAAGTCGGTTTTTCCGATATTGTTTTGTGTTATGCTCGCCTTTGTTACGATAATCTCCGTGAGCATCGCGGCGCGGAATGAGCGCGTTTCGCTTGCCGAGGCGGAATACGGCAGAACCGCGCCGTTTGTCGACGGCTGGCATACCGCCGACGGCACGGAGCTTGACGAAAAGGCGCTTAAGAAAATAAACTCTATCGCGGGAGACAAGGAGATAAGCATTTATAACACGCTCCCCGCGGGCTCCAACGACGCGGACGCGCTGTTCTTCCGCGCTAAGAACGTTTTTTACAGCGTTTATATCGACGGCGAGGCGGTTTATGTTCCCGATTTCGGCGAGAGCGTCTTCTATACGAAATCCACGGGCACGCGCTGGACGAGTATTGATATCACGCCCGACCAGCTCGGCAAGGAGATCGAGATCAAGATACGGGCGGCGTATGAAAACGCGCGGTGCGGCGTGGACAGCTTCAGCATAGGAAGCTCGGGCGGCATTATCCTCAACATACTCGGGGAGAAGATTGTGTCGTTTATCACCTGCGTGCTGCTGATGTTCGTGGGATTGATTCTGATAGTCGCGGATATCCCGATAAATATGGGAAAGCACAAAAACCACGAGCTTATGTATCTCGGAGTTTTCTCGATAAGCGTTTCGATATGGTGTCTTGTTGAGCTGCACATCATCGAGCTGTTCTTCGACGACAGCCGCCTTATGCAGGTTATCTCCTGCTGCTCGCTTATGCTTATCCCGTTCGCGCTTATTCTGTATCTCAACGCGGCGATAGGCTTCAAAAACCGCTTTCTCATTCCCGTTCTGAGCGGGCTTTGCGTGCTGGGCTTCGCGGCAAGCTGGACGCTTCATCTTCTCAAAATCAAGGACATTCACGAGACTCTGACATTCTCACACGTGAATGTTGTTATCGCCTCCGTTTTGCTTGTTTATTCGATAATAAAGGGGGTTATTATTAAGGGCAAAGGGCAAAGCGGGAAGATCTATCGTATATTGAAGGCGATGGGTCTTTGCAGCATTGCCGTTGCCGCGATGATCGACATCGTGCGGTTTTACTCAGGGCAGACGGGCGACAGCGCGCAGTTTGTAAGAATAGGCATGCTGATCTTCACGATATGCTACGGAAGCTCCAGCCTTGAAAATACGGTGAACGCCGTAAAGCTCGGCGCGCAGGCGGAATTCGCGAGCAGGCTCGCTTATCACGACGGGCTCACCGGCATCGGCAACCGCACGGCGTTTGAGGAGAAGCTCGCAAGCCTTGAAACGGAAAAATCGGAAAAAGAGGAGAAGGATGACAACACCGCCGTAGGCATTGTGATGTTCGACGTGAACGACCTCAAATACGTCAACGACAATCTCGGTCACCCGACAGGCGACGAGATGATCCGCAAGGCCGCCGAGATAATCAGCGCGGCGTTTGAGGCGGACGGCGGCGAGTGCTTCAGAATAGGCGGCGACGAATTCGCCGTGATAATCAAGGGCGACAGCGCCGGCGATGTCAAGGCGAGCTACGAAAAGGGAATGCTCATTTTCGACGAACAGACAAAGCGCCACAACGGCGCCCCCGACAGTAAGTTCAGAGTAAGCATAGCGCACGGCTTCTTTATCTTCAACAACGATTGCGAGCTTGAGCACATTGAGGACGCGTACAAAATGGCGGACAAGAAAATGTACGAAACAAAGCGTGCGATGAAGGCGCTTCAAAGCACGCCGGAGGAATATTACGCTTCACGGCGGACAAGGGTCGGGGTTTGATTTAAAGGAGAATTGTAATGAAAAAGCTTTTTAAAGCAATCCGCGCGGGCGACCTCAACGAGGTCGCCGCGATAATCACGAAGAACCCCGAAACGATTTCCTGCGTCGCAACGCCGCCTCCCAAAAAGGATATGGGGCAGTCGCCGCTTCAGGTGGCGGTCAAGACAGCGCAGTTCGACATCGCGTATTATCTGATAGAGCAGGGCGCGGACTGCGATTTTATGGAGTCCGAGGAGGAGGGCAGCTCGTGGCGGACGCCCGTTCTGCACGACGCGATACGCATAGTTTTGCAGAGCCTTTGCTACGGTCAGACCGACGTTTCCGAAAAAGGACTGACACTTGTGAAAACGCTTCTGGAGAACGGCGCGGATCCCGCAAAACCCGCGTCCAACGGGTTTGCCGCGCTGGATCACACCGTATGTGAAGCGGAAAATATACTTGAGCGCCAAAGCGCGTATCCCAATGTTCAGGAGCTTTGCGAGGAGAGGCTGGAAGCGCTGCTTGATATTCTGCTGGAGCACGGCGCGGACTTCAACGCCTGGGCAAACCGCGGGCACTACCCCGAGCCCACGCCCGGAGAACCAAACCGCGTTCGCTACATCGACGACTTTGTTCCGCAGGAGGACGTTACGCAGACCTACACGATAAGGGGAAGAGAGTACACGAGTGTTATCAAGGGGAACGTCGACAAGACAGCACACACCCGCGCGGTCATTCAGAAATACTGCCGCAAGCACGGGTTGTAAATACAGAGCGTAATATGCAGCGAGAGTTTTTCGCTGCGTATTTTTATTTTCGGCAAATCTTCAAAAATCATATTGAAAAATCCCCGAAAATATGTTATACTTAATATAAGTGTATTTGCATAAACGGAGGGTGGTAAAATAATGGAAACAAAATATATCTTCGTCACGGGCGGCGTGGTCTCGGGGCTTGGTAAGGGAATTACGGCGGCTTCTCTTGGGAGACTGCTGAAAATGCGCGGGTATCGCGTCACTATTCAGAAGTTCGACCCGTATCTTAACGTCGACCCCGGCACGATGTCGCCGTATCAGCACGGCGAGGTGTTTGTCACGGACGACGGCGCGGAGACCGACCTCGATTTGGGTCACTACGAGCGCTTTATCGACGAGAATTTGTCCGTAAACTCCAACGTCACAACGGGCAAGATCTACTGGACTATCCTGAATAAAGAGCGCCGCGGGGATTATCTCGGCGGAACGGTTCAGGTCATTCCGCACGTCACAAACGAGATCAAGGACAGAGTTTACCGCGCGGCGAACAGCGCGGCAAATCCCGTCGATGTTGTTATCACGGAAATCGGCGGAACGGTCGGCGATATTGAATCCACGCCGTTTCTGGAAACGATCAGGCAGGTAAGCTATGAAAAGGGACGCGAAAACGTTCTGTACATTCACGTGACGCTTTTGCCTTATATTTCGGGTAGCAACGAGCTGAAAACAAAGCCCACTCAGCATAGCGTAAAGGAGCTGCTCTCTCTCGGTATACAGCCAAATATACTTGTATTGAGAAGCGAACAGGAGGTTCCACGCGAGATGCGGGAAAAAATCGCGCTGTTCTGCAATGTGCGCCGCGAGGACGTTATCCAGAACCTCACGGCAAGCTCGCTATACGCCGTTCCGCTTATGCTGGAGCACGAGGGGCTGGCACGGTCGGCGTGCTATCATCTGGGGCTTGAGGACAGAGAGCCCGACCTCACCGAGTGGGTGGAAATGGTTCATCGGCAGGAAAACGCGACAAAGCCGCTGACTATCGGGCTTGTCGGGAAATACGTCGCGCTGCCGGACGCGTATATTTCGGTAATGGAAAGTATTCGGCACAGCGGCGCGTTCTGCGGGTGCAACGTTGACATCAAGCTGATAAACTGCGAGGAGATAAACGCGATAACCGCGAAGGATATTCTCGAGGACTGCGACGGTATCTGCGTGCCGGGCGGCTTCGGCGACCGCGGCATTGAGGGCAAGATCGAGGCGGTGCGCTACGCCCGCGAGAATAAGATACCGTATCTCGGCTTGTGCTTGGGAATGCAGATGGCGGTCATCGAGTTCGCGAGAAATGTCGTGGGGCTTACCGGAGCGAACTCCGCGGAGTTCGGGGAGTTCGAGTATCCCGTCATCGACATAATGCCCGACCAGAAGGGCGTGGATATGGGCGGCACAATGCGGCTCGGACTCTATCCGTG
>JAIDPG010000275.1 GCA_029062865.1 Oscillospiraceae bacterium | reverse complement strand
CCTCTATATTATAGTATATCGCAAAATACGCCTTTTTTCAAGGGCTTTTTTAAATTTGCCGTTTCCCACATTATCTTTTTGAAATCCAAAAAAATTTTGTGTAAAATGACAAAATTTCTTCCTAAATTTTATATACTTTAAAGGGAACGCACGCAAATTCGCTGAATTGCTTAACGAAAATAATATCACACGACTCTCCGTCCCATAACGCAATAACCAGATCGACGGACATGATAATATCGGCAATGCTCCTTTTCGGCGCATCGTACCCGTATTTATTGTAGTTCGGATAGCTTTCGCCATAAGGAATGAAGTGTCTGTGCGCGTAGTCACTCACGCAACTCAAGACCCCTTTCATCGAGCCTTCAATTTCGATTCCCGTAGTGTCCTCGGGAAGATACTTTTCAATGTCCTTAACTGTTGATCCTACCGAACCAAATACTAATACTGCTACTTTCATTTTTACCTCCAAAATAATGTTCGTTACTATTGCGTCACTTATTCTCTATTATATCACCAGTTTGACTAAAAGACAATATTTTTTGATATAATTATCATATAGTAACACTAAAATAGTGGTAAAGAGATGATATTATGGCAGATGAATATTTAGTTAGATATACATTGCGTATCAATCGGCAATTGTTCGCAAAATTCCGCTATGTTGCAGAGTATGAAGGACGTTCTGCGAACAGAGAGATTGAGCAGATGCTTAAACGGCGTGTCGAGAAATTTGAAAAGGAACACGGCGAAATTCCCGTCAAAGAGAGTGACGATAAGTAATAAAACGGCGCGGCAATCGTTTGACTGCCGCGCCGTTTTTTAAATATTCTCAATTATCTTGTCGCCCATTTCGGAGCAGGAAACGAGCGTCATTCCCTCGCTCATGATGTCTCCCGTGCGGTAGCCCGCCTCAAGGGCGGCGTTTACGGCGTTTTCGACCGCGTCCGCTTCCCTGTCGAGCTTGAAGGAGTAGCGCAGCAGCATCGCTGCGGAAAGTATCGTCGCGATCGGATTTGCCTTGTTCTGACCCGCGATATCGGGCGCGGAGCCGCCGGACGGCTCGTACAAGCCGAAGCTCGTTTCGTTCATCGAAGCGCTCGCGAGCATTCCGATAGAGCCGGTGATCATCGAAGCCTCGTCGGACAGGATATCGCCGAACATATTCTCCGTCACCATAACGTCAAACTGCGCGGGGTCTTTTACAAGCTGCATCGCGCTGTTATCGACGAGCATATGCTCCAGCGTAACCTCGGGATAATCTTTCGCAACCTCGTCAACGACCTTTCTCCAAAGCCGCGATGTGTCGAGGACGTTCGCCAAGTCAACCCTCGTTACTTTCTTGCGGCGCTGCATTGCCCCGTCAAACGCCTTCTTCGCGATTCGGCGGATCTCGTTTTCGTTGTATTCGAGAGTATCAACGGCAGTCATAACGCCGCCGCGCTCCTCGGTGTAGCGCTTGCCGAAGTACAAGCCGCCTGTGAGCTCGCGCATTATAAGCATATCAAAGCCCTTAGAGCTTATCTCGGTTTTCAGAGGGCACGCACCGCTAAGCTGCTTGAACAGCAGGCACGGACGCAAATTCGCAAACAGACCTAAAGCCTTGCGAAGTCCCAGAAGCCCCGCTTCGGGGCGTTTATCCGGCGGGAGCTTATACCACGGCGAAGTGGTGGTATTTCCGCCTATCGAGCCCATAAGCACCGCGTCCGCCGCCTTGCAGCGTTCGATCGTCTCATCGGTGAGCGGTACGCCGTTCGCGTCTATCGAGCAGCCGCCCATAAGAAGCTGCTCATAGTTGAACTTGTGCCCGAATTTCTCCGCCACTTTATCAAGCACCCTCATCGCTTCCGTCACAATCTCGGGACCTATTCCGTCGCCCTTGATGACCGCAATATTTTTTTCCATATTTAATCACCCTTTCGGTTTATTTGATCATTATTCGGATAAGGCTCTATACCCATAGAGTACCTTATCTCTTTTATAATTTCTTCATCGGAAAGATCATAAGGAAACGGATCACAATCCTCCATGGCGT
>JAIDPG010000274.1 GCA_029062865.1 Oscillospiraceae bacterium | reverse complement strand
AGCATAGACTGGGGGAGTTGTCAAGGGGTTTTGAAAAAATTTTAGGGCTTGACAAATCGGGGGAAAAGTGCTATAATATTAAGGTAATATTTTAAAGCGATGACAAGAAACAGTACTCACGCGAGGTTTTCAGAGAGGCGGCGGCAGGTGCGAGCCGTTATCCGAGCGCGACGAACCCGTCTTGGAGTGCGCCGCGAAAAGCGAAAGCGTTAAGCGGCGACGTCTGCCCGCGTTAAGGGCAATTGAGTTGCGGTTTATCCGAATTTGGGTGGTAACGCGGGTGAAATTACTCGTCCCTTGTATTTGATACAAGGGACGTTTTTGTTTGCAACCGGCGGCGCATCATAGGCGCACATCGACCGCAGCAGCAAACCGTCGGCGCATTAAAGGCGTGTGCCGACCCGAAGCAACAAACTGTCGGTGCAGTCATTGCGCGTACCGACCGGAACAGCATTACAAGAACGCATAAAATTCAAGAAAGCAAGCAACGCCGTGCAGCCGGAGCGAGCGCAGCGAGCGGAGGATGCGCGGGGTTTCTTGGCTAGCTCACTGCGCGCGAAGCGCACAGTGAGCGGTGCTTGAATTATTTTAAAATAAGGAGGTCAGTATGAAACTTGACAAGCTAATTGGCGACAGATTTAAGGAGCGCCCCTCGGACTGCCAGATCGACAGCCACGCGCTTATGGTGCGCGGGGGGTACATCAAGTATGTGGCGAACGGTATCTTCTCGAACTTCCCGCCGCTGAAGCGCGTGACGCGGAAGATCGAGCAGATAATCCGCGAGGAAATGGACGCTATCGACGGGCAGGAGGTTATGTTCCCCGTCGTAATGCCCGCGTCTCTCTGGGAGGAAAGCGGTCGTTACACCTCGATCGGCAGCGAGCTGCTGCGTTTTAAGGACAGAAACCGCCAGCCGATGGTTCTCGGAATGACGCACGAGGAGGCGGCGGTGCAGCTCGTGCGCGAGTACGCGAATTCCTACACGAAATATCCGTTTATGATCTATCAGATACAGACGAAATTCCGCGACGAGGCGCGGCCGCGCGGCGGACTTATCCGCGTACGCGAGTTCACGATGAAGGACGCGTATTCGTTCCACACGTCGCAGGAGGACTTGGAGGAGTACTACAAGCGCGCTCACAAGGCTTATGAGAATGTGTACAAGCGCTGCGGCTGCGATAATGTTATCTCGGTGAAATCCGACAGCGGAATGATGGGCGGCGCGGTGTCGCACGAGTTTATGATGCTCACGCCTATAGGCGAGGACAGCATCGCTATCTGCAAAAAGTGCGGCTACACCGCGAATGTTGAGGCTGCGCCGTCGATCATCAGGAACACGCGCGACGAGGTCTCCGAGGAGCTCAAGGAGGTCAACACGCCCGATCAGCACACTATCGAGGATGTTTGCAGCTTCCTCAACGCTCCGAAGGAGAAGTCGCTGAAAGCCGTAGTTTATCAGAAAAACGAGGACGACAGCTTTGTTGTGCTGTTTATCCGCGGCGATCTGGACGTGAACGAAACGAAGCTCACGAACTTCCTCGGCGGCGACATTCACCCGGCGGTCATCGACGAGGACTGCGGCTTAGCGGCAGGCTTTATCGGGCCTGTTGGTCTCAAAATCAACGGCGAGCACGTTGTTCTGTTCGACGAGAGCCTGAAGAACACTAACAATCTCGTCTGCGGCGCGAATAAGGTTGATTATCACCTCACGGGGCTTGATCTGGAGCGCGACTGCCCGGGCATCGAGTATCACGACTTCGCAAAGGCTATCGACGGCGGCATCTGCCCGGAATGCGGCGAGACGGCGCTTACGATCTCGCGCGGCATAGAGGTCGGGAACATCTTCCAGCTCGGCACGAAGTACTCCAAGTCAATGGGAATGACCTATCTTGACAAGGACGGCAAGGAGCAGACGCCGATAATGGGCTGCTACGGAATAGGCGTGGGGCGGCTCGCCGCGTCGGTCTGCGAGGCTTCGCACGACGACTTCGGACCTATCTGGCCTATGGCGATAGCGCCGTGGCAGGTGCATTTGTGCGCGGTGCGCTCGGACGACGAGAACGTCAAGGCGGCGGCGGACAAGCTCTACGGGGATTTGCAAGCCGCGGGAGTTGAGGTCATCTACGACGACAGAAACGTCCGCGCGGGCGTGATGTTCTCCGACGCGGATCTGCTCGGAGTGCCGCTGCGCGTGATAATCTCGCCGAGAAACCTCGAAGAAGGCATCTATGAGCTTAAATCCCGCGACAAGAAAATCGAGGAAAAGCTCGATCCCGCAAAGGCTGTGGAACGGCTCAAAGATCTGATCGCCGAGCTGATGAAGTAAATTAACACGATTGTTCCCCCCGCCTGCGGCGGGGAAACAGAAAATAAGCTTTCTTCCCCCGCCGCAGGCGGGGGAAGAAAGAAAAAAATCTTATTGCAAAGGAGAAAAACTATGTATATTACTTGTTTAGACCTCGAAGGCGTTCTTGTTCCCGAAATCTGGATCGCGTTCTCGAAGGAGAGCGGAATCCCCGAGCTTTGCCGCACGACTCGCGACGAGCCGGACTACGACAAGCTGATGAAATGGCGGCTCGGAATACTCAAGGAGCACGGTCTCGGGCTTAAGGAGATCCAAGCGACAATTGAGAAAATCGACCCGATGCCGGGCGCGAAGGAATTCCTCGACGAGCTCCGCTCGCTCTCCCAGACGATCATTATCAGCGACACGTTCGCGCAGTTCGCGGGTCCTCTTATGAAAAAGCTCGGGCTGCCGACTATCTTCTGCAACTCGCTTGAGGTAGCCGAAAGCGGCGAGATCACGGGCTATAAAATGCGCTGCGAGAAGTCGAAGCTCACGACCGTAAAGGCTTTACAGTCTATTGGCTTTGAGACGATAGCGGGCGGCGACAGCTTCAACGATCTCGGAATGATACAAGCGTCGAAATTCGGCTTCCTGTTCCGCTCGACCGAGCAGATCAAGAAGGACTACCCCGACCTCCCCGCGTTCGAGGAGTACGGCGAGCTTCTAAGCTGGCTCAAGGACTGCCTCGCGAAGTAATGCGATTGGATAACGAAAAAGTCCGCGCCGAAAAGCTTTATCGCGTCGGGTATGTCGCGTGTATCGACAAGTATGTACTGGCGAGTGTCGTGACGTGGGTCGTCTGGTACGACAGGTTTTTCGAGATAACACAAGAGGAGTATCGGCTTTTTGAAAGCGACATCTCGAAGCTCGACGCTTTAGCGAATGAACTCCGCGAACAGGGAGAACGCTCTGAACGGTTTCTGTTCTCGGATAAAAAGGAGGAAAATTCCGCGGAACAGGCTCTGCTTCGCCAAAAATGCGCCAACTTTACAGGAGAACAATCATGAAAACAAAACAGCTTTTAGCTTCAATACTGACCTTGACACTTACATTATTATTTACGCCCAGAGCCTCGGCGAATTCCGCACAGAAATTCTTTCGCGGCACGGACGCTTACGGGGCTATCGTTACGGAAGAAAACTGCCCGATTACCGTCGAGAGCGAGCTTTTGACGTTCGACATTCCCGAATTTCCGAACTCTGGGAGCAATCCCGGTTACAAGGCAAGCGTCACTGCGGAGTATACGTTCTTTAATCCCGCGGATTATACGGTGACGGCACGCTTAGAGTTCCCGTTCGGAAGTGCGCCCGACTACGGCACGCACAGAAACGACCTCACGAAATACGACATCACGGTAAACGGAGCGGCGATCAATAAAACCGTGCGCCACACGCTTATGGGAGTATCCTACAGCTTCGAGCTCGAAACGGACATGGCAAAAATCACGGACGGCTTTAAGGAGGACGACTTTTTCACGCCCGAGCTGCCCGTCACAAAATATGTTTATGAGATCACCGATTACGACGAGAATTATCATAACGCCTGTGTTGCTTTTGATTTTTCCATGTCGCGGAACAGAAAGGTTTTCTTTGACGGGATGAATGACTGTAATTCGTTGTATGACGGTTATCGGCTGGGCAGGCTTGCAAGATACAGCAATAAAACGCTTACTGTTTATGTGTTCGGAGAACAGCTCGACGAGCCGCCCAAGTGGATATTTTACGCGGACGAGCAATGCAGCAAGATGGCAGACGGCTCGACAGCCTTTGTATCAGCCGATAAAATGACGTTCAGGGAGCTTGTAATGTCGATCTACCCCGAAAACGAGAGCCCGCTTGAAGAAGACTGGTACAACGCGGTGGTCGACGCCCTGAATCTCCATAGTCGAAAAGACACCCAACTCGACTGCGTTATCGACGGCACGCGGGTATTTGATACGAAAAGAGCCAATCTTATGCGGTGGTATGAATACGAAATAACGATACCGCCGGGCGAGCGCGTTGTAAACACCGTCACCGCGCCGATCTACCCGACCATAGACGAGGGCGTAAATCCGGCGCTCTTCAGATATACCTATCTGCTTTCCCCCGCGCAGAATTGGGCGGATTTCGGTAGTCTTGAGGTTGTAGTAAACACGCCGTATTTTCTGAGAAAAACAGGATTCTCCGAAAATGACGACAACTTTGAAAAGACCGAAACGGGCTACAAAGCGGCATTTGACGGACTTCCCGATGGGGAGCTGGTGTTCTCGCTGAGAACCAAGAAAAGCGCCATCGGGGACATCACGGGGAATGTCCCGCCGTGGCTTGCCTTCTTCATTTTAATCGGCTATGTCGCGGGGATTGTCGGAATTTGTCTTGTGGTGGCAGCGCTTGTGCGCCGAAAAAAGAAATAAGCGAAATCCCCCTCCGGCGCGAGGGGGATTTTTATGACGCCTCAAAGGAAACTATAAATCAAACGTTGTCGCTCGACCAAAAAACTCCCCACGATGAGGGGGATTATTATTCGCTTGCGGATTGCCTTTTCTGAATTCTCCGCCAGCTTATAAAGCCGTAAACGTCGTTCACGAGAAACGCCCCGAAGCACACCGCGACGGAAACATATTGTGGGTTCTCCCGCGCCGCCAGAATCCAGAGAATTATCAGCACGACGTCGTTCGCCGCGTATCCCGCCGCGTAGAACGGGCTGCGGCGGAACGTCAGGTAGACGGCAATGAAGCTCGTCGTGACGGAAAGAGTGCTGAGCGGCAAATTCGCTGTGCCGAACGCTTTCAGGATAAAGTAAAACCCGACCGTCACCACAAGCGAAAGCGCGAGCATGAAAAACACTTCTTTGCGGTGGATTCTGTTTACTCCGACCTCGGACTTCTTCCCGTCAAACGGGTTGCGAAGCCACGAAATCAGTGAGATCACCGACATCGGCAGCGTCATTCCGAGGTAGGTTATCATCTCGCCGTAGTACGAAAACCCGAACGAGATTATGCCGTAAAGCGCGCTGAACACGATCATCAGTGCGGGGGCAGCGGGGTTCGCCTTCGCGGCGAAGATCAGCGACGTTACGCCGATAAGCGACGCGGCTAAGTTAAGGTAATTCGCGCGGTCGAACACAAAAAACGCCGCCAAGATCAGCAAAACCGAGCCGCCCCACAAGAGCTTCTCTCCCGTTGAAAAGTAATTCTTCATAGTTCCTCCAAGAAAAAAGCACCCACATACGCATCTTCTAAGAGCCTGTTCAGTATCTCGAAATACGCAAAAGATGCAAGAAAGATGCGTGATGAGACATACTGAACAGGCTCGATGACCTAACGATGCGTATATGAATGCCTTAACATTCCTACCCGGTGGCAGTTTTATTTATCACCAAGCTCGCCGTTGATAAGCTCCGTCATTCTGACGCGCGTGCGCTCGTTCGGCTCGTTTTCGACAAGCCCTTTGAGCAGCGCGAACATCTCCGGGAGGAGCTTTTGGAGCGGATCGCCAGTCGCGCCCGTCCACTCTCCGAGCACGCGCAGCGCCATATTGCGGTTTTGCGGCGGAGCGCATTGCAGCGCGATCTCCAGCAAGTCCGCGCCCTCCAACGGGAACGGCTTTAATTCCTGAATAAGAAACGTGAGATTGTGCTCGTTTCCGAATTCCCGCCCAAGGCACAATTGATCGGACGGCGCGGCTTTCATCGCTTCAAGCGGGAGCTTCCCGCGAAAGAGATCAAGCGCCTTTTCGCGATAACTTTTGTCGTCCATAAGATAACGGCACAAATGCGCGTTATTATCAAAATCGCTTTCGAGAATTTTCAGAATATCATCACGGCAGTCGATCCCAAGAGAGAGCGCAAGATCGATAGACTTGCCCTCTTGTACGGCTTGCAGAGCCGCCTCGCGGCACTTTTCCGAGTCCAGAATTTCGCGGCATTTTTCGTCGATTTTGTTGGAGCTTTGCTCGTTGTCCTCGTTATTGTAATTCAGAATATTCCTAACGACCTCAAAGTCCGTAATGTCGCTGAACCGCGCTTTTTCGAGGAATTTCAGCAGCGCGTCGTTGGAATTCTCGATTTCCGAGATCCCCGAGCAGGGTCCCTCGTCAAGCAGCGCGTCAATGATGTCGCGAAGCCCCCTCGCGTCCTCGTCGGAAAGCTCCTCATCACCGAAAAGAAGCTCGCTCGCGCCCGATTTGTTCCAGCAGCTCAGCGCAGAATAGCTCGGCATAACTGTGTTATGCACGCCGTTGCGGAGCAGCCATTTGCGCTTCCGGTCGTCGTCGGCTTCAAGGCGCTCTATCGCGTGAATTCTCCCCCAGCCGTGTGTTTTTCTCGCAAGGCGAAAAATGCGGTCGTTACCGTCGCTCCATCTCAGCATCACAAAAAGCGCGAACAGCGCAAATTCCTCGCTGAAGCCCAGCATCGAGATAACGTCTTTCAGTTCCTCGTTTTCGTCGATGACGAGAAGCTCTAAAATCGACAGCCCGAACTTTACGCACTCGATGTCGCACGAGCGCGTTATCGCATACACCGCGAACTCGTAAAGCCGCTTCGCGGGGATCTCGTCCTTGTGCTCGATGATGTAATCCTGAAGCGGGTCGATGACGTGGATAGCTCTTTGCGCTTTCCCAAGCTCCGTGAACGCCCTGTCGGCTGCCTCTTTGTCGCCCGTCGACGCGATTTTCAGCGCGTTTATCATCAGCTCGCGTGTTTCATCCGAAAGCCCCTGCGTACCCATATGGTACACCGCGATGCCGTCATAAGCGCCGTCCGCGAACGGAATCCCGTTGCTTTCGTTGTCCTTGAAGTCCTCGGAGATCGTGAAGTCCATTTCGCCGCCGTCCTTCAAAAACGGCTTCGCCTTCGCGCTGATATATTCGTACAGGGAGTTGTATGTTTCTTTTTGTTCCATAAAATCACCTTTGGTAATATGTTAATTTATTTTGTTTTCCCCGCCTGCGGCGGGGGAAACAAAACGCTTTTAGGGAAAATGTTTTTCCTTGGATTTCCTCGCCGTCGGGGGAAATCAAATTGCCTGCTTATGCTTTTGAAACCTTCAAAAATACCTTCTTGCCCTTGCGTACAATAACCTCGTTCGTGAGGTCGACCTGCGCGGTCGGGTCTTCGATTATAACGTCGTCTACGGCGATTCCCTTGCCCGAAATCAGGTTGCGCGCCTCGCGCTTCGAGGGGGCGAGCTTTGTGTTTACAAGCAGGTCGAGTATGCCGATTTTATTATCGACCGTCTCAACCGCTGCCGTTGGCATATTGTCGGTGTTTCCCGAGCCGCCGAACAGGCTCTTCGCGCCGTCGAGCGCCTTTTTCGCCTTGTCCTCGCCGTGAACAAGCGCCGTCAGCTCATAGGCGAGCGTTTCCTTTGCCTTGTTAAGCTCCGCGCCCTCCCACTTTTCCATTTCGTTTATCTGCTCAATGGGCAGGAATGTCAGCATTTTCAGGCACTTGATAACGTCCGCATCCGCGACGTTTCTCCAGTACTGGAAGAAGTCGTAGGGCGAGGTTTTGTCGGGGTCGAGCCACACCGCGCCCTTTTCCGTCTTGCCCATTTTCTTACCCTCGGAGTTGAGCAGCAGCGTAATCGTCATCGCGTGAGCGTCCTTGCCGAGCTTCTTGCGGATAAGCTCCGTGCCGCCGAGCATATTCGCCCACTGATCGTCCCCGCCGAACTGCATATTGCAGCCGTAGTCCGTGTAGAGCTTGTAGAAGTCGTAGCTCTGCATTATCATATAGTTGAACTCGAGGAACGTCAACCCGCGCTCCATACGCTGCTTATAGCACTCGAACGTGAGCATTTTGTTGACGGAGAAGCACGCGCCGACCTCGCGGAGCAGATCTATCCAGTTCAGCGAGGCGAGCCACTCGGCGTTGTTTACCATTATCGCCTTATCGTCCGAGAAGTCGATAAAGCGGCTCATCTGCTTTTTGAAGCACGCGATATTGTGGTCGATGTCTTCTTTCGTGAGCATTTTGCGCATATCGCTTTTGCCCGACGGGTCGCCGATCATTCCCGTGCCGCCGCCGAGCAGCGCTATCGGCTTGTTGCCCGCCATTTGCAGGCGCTTCATCAGACAAAGCGCCATAAAGTGCCCGACGTGCAGGCTGTCGGCGGTCGGGTCGAAACCGATGTAAAACGTCGCCTTGCCCTCGTTTATCATCTTGCTTATTTCGTCCTCGTCGGTCACTTGGGCGATAAGCCCTCTTGCAATAAGTTCGTCGTAAAGTTTCATTTTTATATTCTCTCCTCCATTTGTATAGTTCTGGGAGCAAGCCCCATTTTCTCATAAAACCGCACCGCTCCCGTATTGCTCGCGGTAACGCCGAGCTGAACGCTCGTGCAGCCATTCTCACTCCCGAACGCTTTCACCGCGCCAAAAAGCGTCGTGCCTATGCCGCGGCGGCGGCAGCTCTCCGAAACGGCAAAGCAGTCAATATAGCACACTCGGCGCGGACGCTTTTCCTCGGCGTTCACGTTTATGATCCTCACGACAGCGTAAGCGTTTATCCCGCCGCTGTCGTGTACCAGAACCGTCTGTCCGCTGTCGCCCAGTATCTCGGATAATCTCCACGAAAACCACTCGCGCTCCGGCATTATGAACGTTTCGGGCTTTATTTCAACGTGGTGACGGTGAAGCTCCGTAAAAAGCTCCGTCAGCTGTTCCAGATCGTTAATATCCGCTATTCTTACCATAAAATCCTCCTTTATTTAAAGTGAGAATTTTACATAGCCGATGAGATGTTCACATCTCACGGATAACACCACCTCTCAATAAAGCTCGCGCAGCCGTTCTCCCGCCCGAACGCTTTCACCAGTTGTTTCAAAAGTTGCATAAAGTAGCATCACCTACATAATAAATTATTTCGGCAACGCGCGTATCATTTAACATCGAAGAAATAGTGCCTATGTCGAGTTCGCACCCAAATCTCGCGCCCATTTTGAACACACTCTCAAGATTTTCATAATCGATATCGTAATCACACACGAATTCTCTGATAATTTGATCGCCGCTATTGCTTAAAAATTGCCCCCAATAATTATAATTTTCCACAAGGTTAGGATATTTCTCTTCGTATTCGGCACGAAGAGCTTCATCATCAATGTGCAAATAAACCCTGACATAAAGTCTGTCCTGCTCCACGGAGTCCAGGAATGGTTGATCGACAGAAATTTCGTCATAAGGTTGGGATTCCTCATCAATGCTCGTTTGAGGCTCATTGCCGCTTTGGGACGATGTATCATCAGCGGGCATTTCGATGCCTTCGGTCGAGTATTCGCCGATGCTTTCGTGCGACGAATTAACCGCCGGCATTTTGTGCTGTTCATCTGCTCTCTTCGAACAGCCGGTGAGAGCAAACGCCGACAAAACGATAGTGGAAAACATCATTTTAATAACTTTAAAGTTCACGGTCAATCCTCCTGCTATTTAAAGTGAGAATTTTACATAACCGATGAGATTTTCACATCTCACGGATAACACCACCTCTCAATAAAAAAGCCCTCCTTGAGCGTTAAACTCAAAGAGGGCGAATAAACCGCGGTACCACCTCAATTTACGGAGCTTTTGAAACTCCGCCTTTGAACAGCTGTAACGGGCTTACCCGTGCGGGCTATTGAGCCTAAAAAGCCGTTCACGCCGCCGCTCCGAGATGTAATTCGCAAACCGCGCCCCCTGTCTCGCACCGACCGACAGTTCTCTGTTCGGGCGAACCCGCTTTGCTACTGGGTTCTCATCATCGCTTTTAAATATTATCTTGATTATATCATACTTTTTCGGTTTTGTCAAGCACTTTTTTATCCGCAGTCCCAGGTGTACATAACGTTGGAGAAATCGCGCTTTGCCAAGTCATCGGGAGTTATGAAAAAATTCGCGACGCCCACGTCACCCCAGCACACTCCGTTTTCCCAATTATCGCCGACATTTTCACTGTCGGATTGGAACAGCATTATCGTGTGTCGGGAATACTTGTCATCATAGCCGCGCGGATCCTCCTGCATAAAGAACGGATAGCCGCCGACGCGGGTCTTGCTGCTGTAACGCGAGTGAATAGCGCTGTAAAGCTCCTTGTCGACCTGACGGATTCCTTTACCGTTCTCATCCCACATACCGACGACATCGCCGCCGAAAATCTCGTTGTAAGCCGCCGCAACTGCCTTATCAAAACGGAAATCGGTAGCCACCGCGCCCATTTTCGCGGGTTTATCCGCGGTGAGCAGAAACTCGCCAGTGAACGGGAAAAGCTCCTCGTCAATCTCGAGCGCGGGAACGCTGTCGATAAGCGCCGACGTATCGGTTATGACGTTCTCGTGATAAATCACGCGGAAGCTGTTCTGATCACATGGCGCGTCAAAATCCGCTCCGTACAGATCATCGGGATAAGCGAAAAATTGCAGGATACCCTCCGTCGGAAAACCCGCGAGCTTCGGCAGAGCGCCGAAATTCAACTGCGCGAGGAGCTTCAGCGGCTTGCCCTTGCTCTCTCCCTCGCGAACGGTCGGGTACTCTATAGCCTTCGGGAAGTACGGCACGCCGCCCAGCTTGCTGTCAAACACGGTCGTTGAGTCGCGCGAGAGCTTAAAACGCACCGTTTCAACGGGCGGTATCAGCTCGTCAACTTTCGCCAAAAGCTTATCCAGTTTGGCTTGTGTTTCGGGTGAAATATCCATTTTATTCTCCTTTAAAAGATACTTTCACGTTTGTAGTCCGTAATATCGCTCCCCAGCTTTTCAAACAGCTCGCGGACTGTCGTTTCCTTGCTCTGAATTTTCAGCAGCTCAGCGTCTGCCGCTCCCACGAACTCCACAAACTCAACCTTGCCGAACGGCGTTTCAATGGGCGGGACAAGCGTGTCGGGGACGGTGATAAAGCCCGTGAGCTTTGAGGCGTGGTTCAGATCGATGCCGTTTTTCTGCCCCGTGTAGATCCACTCCCACGGCAGGAAAAGCTCGCCGCTGTTGAACGTGATCTTCGCGATGTTCTGTAAATTCCCGATGACGCACTTTATCTCGTCCTCCTCGTCCTCGGGGTTGTAGCAGCCCTTTTTGAGGCGCATTGTGAACTCCATTCCGTAGCCGCTCCACTCGGGGTCGTCGGTTTCCTTTTCGTAGAGATCGGAAAGCCCGTAGGTCACGAAATGCCAATAGTCGCCGCCGTCGTAAATGCTTATCCCGTCGATCGGGTCTGGACCGCCAAGCCGCCACGAAACAAGTGTTCCGTAATGCTTCGGGTTGTCCTGACCGGGGTAAACCTTATCAAACGCCTCGGTGATCGCATCCCAGCCGAGAGCCTCAACTTCTTCTTCGTTTTCCTTGTCCTTGTTCTTCTTATTTTTATCAAATAATCCCATAAGACCTCCTAATTTAATTTTGCAATAATCACGAATCCGACCATGTGTACATAACGTTGCTGAAATCCCGCCTTGCCAGAGCATCTGGAGTGATGAAGAAATGCGCTATGCCGCCGTTTCCGCCCCAGTTGATCCCGTCATCGCCGTCATCGCGATCGCCATACGACTGAAACAGCAATATCGTATGATCCTCCAAGCCCTCCTCAATGCGGGGATCGTTCCCCACGAAGATCGGATATCCGCCGAAATGCGTTCCCTTGCACTCGGCGTCGCTGAGGGTGTTCATCACGTTGTCGAGCCGCCTGTCGGTCTGGTAAAGCCCCTTGACCTCGCCCCTGCTCCACACGCCGTCGATCTCGCCGTCGAAAACCTCGCTGTATGCGTCGCTTATCGCCTTATTGTAGCGTTTCTTGTCGTCATAGCTTACGGAGCACATTATCGGCTCGTTGGGGATCAGCTTAAACTCGCCCCTAAACGGATAGTTTCGCTTGTCGTCGTCCCAAAACTTCGGCATTTCCGCGGCAGTCATCAGCTTTTCGGGATCAGTCGTTATTTTTTCGTGATAGATCACGCGAAACGCGTTCTGCGCTGTGCTGTCGTTATAATCCATTCCAAACA